>CAZJZP010000079.1:4686-9364 GCA_964550505.1 uncultured Prolixibacteraceae bacterium
ATGTGGTTTGATAAAATTGACCCTAGAGATCCGCTTCAGCTCACAGACGGTGTTTGGGCATTGCTTGCAAAATATTATTTTTTAGATAATACCAATATTTGGTTTTGGACATTATACGGAAATAAAGAATTAAAAGCATGGGAACTTATGCAAAGCAATCAAAAATATCCTGAATTTGGAGGACGAATACAACGCCCTGTACCAAAAGGAGAAGCTGCTATCACGTATCATCATCGTGTCAGCGACGCAGGAACACTAGACACTTCTTTTGCGGCAATGAATAAAGTTGCAGAAAACAGATTTGCTTTTGATGGAAAGTGGGATTTGAAAGTCGGCTTGTTTTGTGAAGCCGTTTGGATACATAATAATAAAGATATTGGAAATTTCAGCAACCAACATATTTTTAATGCTGGAATAGACTACACTTTTGCAGTGGGGAAGGGTTTGTATCTTTCTGCAGAACAATTGATGCTTTCCTATACGGAAAAAGCATTTAATTTTAATAAAAACATCTATTTTAGTGGTTTTAGCTGCTCTTATCCGATTGGACTTTTAAATACTGTTAGCAGTATTCTTTATTACGATTGGGAAAATGAAAATATCTATAGCTTTTTAAATTTTAAGCGTGAATATGACAATATCAGCTTGCTGCTGATGGCTTATTATAATCCTACGGATTATGAAATGCCCTTTCAGCAGGGTGGACAAAATTATTTTGCAGGAAAAGGAATTCAACTTATGTTAATATATAATCATTAAAAAATAAAAAAAAATAAGGATGGAAAAATCTACCATTATTCAGATTAAGAAGCTCAGTAAAGAATTCCCAATGGGGAAAAGCTATTTCACTGCGTTACAGGACATTAATTTAGAAATTAATGCAGGAGAATTTACTGCTTTAGTGGGACCGAGTGGTTCTGGAAAAACAACTTTGTTAAATATTATTGGTTCGTTGGATATGCCCAGCAGCGGAGAAGTCAATGTTTTAGGAAAATCCATTGGAGGCTTATCGGCAAAAGAGGCCGCAGCATTGCGTCGAGAAGAAATTGGTTTTATTTTCCAGTCTTATAATTTATTGGCAGTGCACACGGTTTATGAAAACGTGGAATTTCCGCTGCTCTTGTTAAAATACAATGCTGCCAAAAGAAAAAAGATGGTACACCAGGCTTTGGAGTGGTTGGGTTTGACCGACAAGATTAAATCGAAACCGCCACAACTTTCTGGTGGGGAATGCCAACGTGTAGCCATTGCCCGTGCAATGGTTAAAGAGCCTTCACTGGTTTTAGCTGACGAACCAACAGCTAATCTTGATGCTGCTAATTCGCATAATATTTTACAGTCAATGGAAAAGCTCAACAAAGAACTGAATACTACTTTTTTATTTGCAACACACGATGAAAAGGTTATTTCGTATGTGAGAAGGAAAATTATGCTATTAGATGGTGAAGTGGACAAGGATATCCAGCAGACAAAATGATGAAGCTTTTGCTTTGTATGAATTTTACAAACATTAATCTTAAGATTTGACAAAATGAAAACAGCAATAAAAATAGCATATAGAAACTTAATTGGAGCAGGTTTGCGCACCTGGCTGAATGTTATTGTCTTATCCTTTTCTTTTGTAGTAATAATCTGGTTAAAAGGAATAATGACCGGCTGGGATTATCAAGCAAAAACCGATATGATACATTGGCAAATCGGTCAAGGACAATATTGGCATGAAAACTACGACACTTACAATCCTTATTCTTTGCAGCAAAGCCATGCTGCTATTCCTGAAGCATGGAAAAAGCAAATGCAGCATGGAAATATAAACGCTTCCTTGATAATTCAGGGAAGTGTTTTTCCTCAGGGAAGAATGATGAGCGTTTTGCTGCAAGGGATTAATCCCGAACAGGATATTTTGAAACTTCCCACCCAAAAATTGCTCGATAAAAGCCATGGAATTCCAGCAATTATCGGCTTTGAAATGGCAAATAATATGCAGTTGGAAGTCGGAGATTATGTTAGTATCCGATGGAGAGATGCAAATGGAGTTTTTGATGCAACAGATATTTACATCGCTGAGGTTTTTTCCTGTAATGTACCGAGTGTAGAAGCAGGAAAAATATATTTAGCCTTGAATCAACTGCAAGAAATGGCTGCAATGGAGGGAGAAGCCACAGTCTTTACTCTCGGCACAGAAGAATTAGGCAAGCAAAATAGAGAAGGCTGGATTTTCAAATCCAAAGACGAACTGACAAAAGCCATTGATGAGATGATACAAACCAAATCGGCTGGACAGTCTGTCTTTTATGCGATATTGTTATTACTTGCTATGTTGGCTATTTTCGATACGCAAGTCTTGTCTATTTTCCGAAGACAAAAGGAAATTGGAACTTATGTTGCGCTTGGTTATACCAGAAGACAAGTTGTTGGATTGTTTACCATTGAGGGAGCAATGCACTCTATCTTAGCCGCGATAGTAGCAGCAATTTACGGCATTCCTTTCTTGTTGTGGCAAGCAAAAGCAGGTTGGACGATGCCTATTGACACCAGTGAATTTGGCTTGTCTATTGCACAAACACTATATCCAAAATACAGCTTTCAGCTTGTTGTCGGAACTACATTGCTGATAGTAGTTGTTACCACTATTGTTAGCTATTGGCCGGCAAGAAAAATTGCAAAAATGAATCCAACAGAAGCTTTAAGGGGGAAAATACAATGATACGTTTTTTACTAAAAGGACTTATTCGCGACAAAAGTCGTAGCCGAACACCAATAATGGTTGTTAGTATTGGTGTGATGCTGACCGTTTTTATGCATGCATTTATCAGCGGTTTTATGGGCGATACCATAGAAATGAATGCCAATTTTACGCATGGACATCTCAAGGTAATGACACAAGCTTATGCTGAGAACAGACATCAGATACCCAATGATTTAGCTATTCTGGAGGCTGATGAGCTGATAGCTAAATTACAGCAGGAATATCCTGAAATAAAATGGGTTCCACGCATTCAATTTGGTGCTTTGGTAGATGTTCCTGATGAAAACGGTGAAACCGCAAGTCAATCGCCAGCTAATGGAATAGCAATGGATTTGCTTTCCGGCAAGAGTGAGGAAAATAAACGACTGAAAATAGAAAGTGCAATCCGTAGAGGAAGGATGATTGAAAAACCTGGAGAAGTTTTGCTTAGCGAAGAATTTTCGCAGCAACTCCAACTCAATATCGGAGATGAATTGACATTAATTGGCACAACGATGTACGGAAGCATGTCGTTTTACCAACTAAAACTGGCAGGAACAATTTCCTTTGGTTCTGAAGCGATTGACCGCGGAACAATGATTATTGATATTGAAGATGCAAGGCAGGCTTTTGATATGCAAAATGCCAGTGGAGAGATTTTGGGCTTTATGAAAAGCGGTTTTTATAAGAACGATGAAGCTATAGCCATTGCCAAAAGCTTTAATGCCAAATATCAGGACAAAGAAGATGAATTTTCTCCGCTTATGCTTAGTCTGAGTCAACAGGGAAGCATGGGTCAATATGTGGAATTAACCGAAGTGTGGACGCTGTACATTTCTCTTATCTTTATTATTGCAATGGCAATTGTATTATGGAATGTTGCTTTGCTTGGAAGTTTACGACGATACGGAGAATTTGGCGTTCGTTTGGCAATGGGAGAAGAAAAAAACCATGTTTTTGCTACGCTGATATACGAGTCGATTGCAGTTGGCATTGTGGGAACGCTTATCGGAACAGCTTTTGGCTTAGCTTTTGCGTTTGTATTGCAAGAATACGGAATGGATATTTCCGGAATGATGGAAGGCGCTAGCATAATGATGCCAACAGTTATTAGAGCAAGAATCAGTATCAGCGATTTTTATATTGGATTTTTTCCAGGACTTGTCGCAACATTAATTGGCACAATGTTAGCAGGAAGAGGAATTTACAAAAGAAAAACATCACAATTATTTAAGGAATTAGAAGCATAATTTATTATAAAAAAAACAGCGAAATGAAAAAAATAGCAACAATAGCATTGATATTATTTGCCTTTTCATCAATGGCACAACCAACAGCAACAGTGATTTTAGAAAAGATGGATAAAAATATGTCCTCCGAAAACAGGGTTTTTGAATCGGAAATGATTATTTATGGAAAACGAAACAGCAGAACTATTACATCCAAGACCTATTCTGTTGGATTTGAAAAATCTTTTACCGAATACCTCAGTCCTGCACGTGAACAAGGAACCAAGATGCTGAAATTAGAAAACCAACTATGGATTTATTCTCCTTCAACAGACAGAACTGTTCAGATAGCGGGACATATGTTGCGTCAATCAGTGATGGGATCTGATTTATCTTACGAAGATATGATGGAAGACAGAAAATTAAGCGATATTTACCATGCAAAAATTGTAGGAGAGGAGCTTATTGATAAACAAAAGGTTTGGGTCTTGGAATTAACAGCAAAAACGGATGATGTTGCCTATGCGAAGCGAAAAATATGGGTACATCAGGAAAAATACGTTCCTTTAAAAGAAGAAATGTATGCTAAAAGCGGAAGATTACTCAAACAAGCTGTAATGAGTGATATTGTGAAAGTGGAAGGACGCTGGTTTCCAAAAACTGTCAAATATAAAGATATGATGAAAGAAGGGAATGGAACAATTTTCACGATAAAAAGCAT
>CAZJZP010000080.1:0-9326 GCA_964550505.1 uncultured Prolixibacteraceae bacterium
CTGTCGCAGCACATCCAGCAGCCGTACCCGTAACAGTGTATGTTGTAGTGCCAACCGGAGGCATTATAGTATGCGAAGCGCCAGCACCTAATCCTTGATTCCAGTTGAAAGTCGTTCCACCAATCGTAGAAGAAGCAGAAATATCTGTACTAGAACCCTCACAAATAGTAGTTTGTGTTGCCGAAGCAGTAATTGTTGGATTAGGGTTGACAGTAATTATTACATTGGCTGTTGTCGCACATCCAGCAGCAGTACCTGTAACAGTATATGTAGTATTACCGATTGAAGGTGTAACATTATGTGTTGCACCTGCTCCCAATCCTTGATTCCAATTGAAAGTAGTTCCTCCAATAGTTGAAGAAGCAGAAATATCCGTACTAGCGCCATCGCAAAGTGTTGTCTGTGTTGCCGAAGCAGTAATCACAGGAACAGGATTAACGATAATATCAATATCCGCTGTAGCAGCACATCCAGCAGCCGTACCCGTAACAGTATATGTTGTAGTACCAACAGGAGGAGTAACGTTATGCGAAGCACCCGCACCCAATCCTTGATTCCAGTTGAAAGTAGTTCCTCCAATCGTAGAAGAAGCAGAAATATCCGTACTGGAACCATCACAAATAGTAGTTTGTGTTGCCGAAGCAGTAATCACAGGAATAGGATTAACGGTAATATCAATATCTGCTGTAGCAGCACATCCTGCAGCTGTACCTGTAACAGTGTATGTAGTTGTACCAAGTGGAGGCGTAACATTATGCGTAGCACCGGCTCCAAGTCCTTGATCCCAGTTAAAGGAAGTTCCACCAATATTTGAAGAAGCAGAAATGTCAGTGCTAGAACCATCACAAATAGTTGTTTGTGTAGCAGAGGTAGTAATCACAGGAATAGGATTAACAGTGATATCAATATCCGCTGTCGCTGCACATCCTGCAGCGGTACCCGTAACAGTATATGTTGTATTACCAACGGGTGGAGTAACGTTATGCGAAGCACCGGCTCCAAGTCCTTGATTCCAGTTAAACGTAGTTCCACCAATATTTGAAGAAGCAGAAATGTCAGTGCTAGAACCATCACAAATAGTTGTTTGTGTAGCAGATGTAGTAATCACAGGTGTTGGATTAACGTTAATATCGACATCAGCCGTCGCTGCACATCCTGCAGCAGTACCTGTAACAGTGTATGTTGTTGTACCAACGGGAGGTGTAACATTATGTGTAGCGCCTGCTCCAAGTCCTTGATTCCAGTTAAAGGAAGTTCCACCAATAGAAGAAGAAGCAGAAATATCTGTGCTTGAGCCATCACAAAGTGTTGTCTGTGTTGCCGAAGCATTAATCACAGGAATAGGATTAACTGTAATATCGACATCAGCCGTCGCAGCACATCCAGCAGCAGTTCCTGTAACCGTATAGGTCGTTGTACCAATTGGCGGCGTAACATTATGTGTAGTACCGGCTCCAAGTCCTTGATCCCAGTTAAACGTAGTTCCACCAATATTTGAAGTAGCAGAAATATCTGTACTAGAACCATCACAAATAGTTGTTTGTGTTGCAGAAGCAGTAATTGCAGGTGAAGGATTAACAGTAATTGTTACATTATCTGTAGCCGAGCAACCCGCAGCTGTAGTTCCCACAACAGTGTATGTTGTATTGCCAACAGGAGGTGTAACATTATGTGACGCTCCAACGCCTAATCCTTGATTCCATGTAAAGCTTGTACCAACAATATTAGAAGAAGCCGAAATGTTTGTTGAAGATCCTTCACAAATAGTTGTTTGTGTTGCAGAAGCTGTGATTGTTGGGTTTTCATTAACTGTAAGCACAACATTGTCTGTAGCAGAACAACCGGCAGCTGTTCCTGTAACAGTATAGGTAGTAGTTGTAGTAGGAGATACGATATGCGTTGCGCCTGCACCAAGACTATTATCCCAAGAATAAGTTGTCCCTCCAACACTTGAACTAACATCTAGCGTTGAATTATCACCATTACAAATAACATTAGGCGATGCAGAAGCAGTTAATACAGGAATAGGATTGACAGTAATTACAATGTTATCAGTTGCAGTACATCCATTAGATGTTGCGGTTACGGTATATGTAGTTGTGCCAACTGTTGGACTTACAATATGTGAAGCACCAGCACCTAAGCCTTGATCCCAATTGAATGTAGTACCACTAATGCTTGAAGAAGCAGAAATAGTTGTTGTATTCCCATCACAAATAGTTGTTTGGGTTGCTGAAGCAGTAACAACAGGGATTTCATAAACTGAAATATAAGAAGACATTACGATAGTGTCATTTCCACCTGCTCCGCTTACGCGCAATTCTACATCATAAGTTCCAGGTGTATTGTACTGAACATTTGGGTTTTGAACATTTGAACTTGCGGGGTTTCCTCCAGAGAATATCCATTCCCAGGATGTAACATTATATAGAGAATTATCCGTAAAGTTAATAATATCGCCAGCACATGCTGTTGTTGAACTAGCTATTAAATCAGCCTCAGGAGGTAAAGGAACACCAGTAACAATTATATCATCAATACGATTATCTCTATTTCCAAGTATCGTTGTTCCATTAACAGATGTATTAGATGTCATTATCCAACGAAGATATACACTGCTTTGATTTTCACAAGCAGAAGGCAAAGGAACATCAGCAATTTCTGCGCCATTCCAATTGTTTAATGCAACTTGAACATCTGTAGAAGGTACGTCATTCCATATTGTTCCATTTGTGCTGTATTCAACTGTATAATCTCTTGGTCCTCTATCATTCGAGGCAGATTGTTTTGAATTAAGTTTAAGCAAGGTATATCCTTCTGTATTAAATTCTACTTGCCAGTATTTTGTTCCATTTCCGCTTGCCCATCCTGTTGCAGTTGCAGAATTTGAGGTAGCACCGGCATTGTTGAATGTTGGACTATTCACTCCGCCATGAACACTTAGTGTTCTATTGCCAGTATTAATAGGAAGACCTCCATCAGAAAGATTATCATCAGGGTTATTAGGGAAGGTCCATTCTACAATAGAAACTGGCGCGGGGAGAACCCTTATGTAATTTGTCTTCATTTCGGAATTGCTACCTTGCGCATTAGAAGCATTTAATGTTACATCAAATGTGCCTAAGGTATTATAAACAACACTGGGATTTTGTGTGTTGGCTGATGGAGGTGTTCCACCATCAAAAGTCCATGTCCAAGAAGCAGGATTACAAACACTAAGGTCTGAAAAATTCACAGTTGATCCAACCGAAACAGTTGTTTGGTCAGCTTCAAAATCAACTTGAGGAGCTCCATTTGAGCATAAATGAGGATAAATAGCATGATTAAAGGATGAACCGTAAAGGTTGAAATATGAATACCATGTTCCAGTGTATCTACAAAATCCATAATCATCACCAGCATCTGCATCTCCTTGGAATAAAACAATTGTATCGCCAGCGGCTGCTGGAGGAGTAATAAATTCAACATAAAAATCGCCATTTACAGTTATAGGAGTGGCAAATTTTAAATAGGTAGAATCTCCGTTGCCAACATCACTAATAATATCACTGAGAGGAATTGTTCCTGAACCCAGTAAATTATTTGGTCCGTCAGGAGTTGCATTAGTTTCATCATAAATATTCACCGTTACATTAACACCTGCTGTTTGTTGGGATGCCCATGCAAAATGAAACCATACTCCTTGTAATTCATTATAAGTATGTGTAGGGAAATACTCCGCCATATTTGTATAATAGCCGTTTGTTCCTGTCAAATATCCGTTTCCATTTGTATAAACAAGCTTGTTTCCAACAATATTATCTAAAACTTCACAACTACATGTATTGGCATCTACAACTTTTATATAAGATGCTTTTGTAAGGCTGTCTGTTCCATTAGTATTTGTTGCTTTGAGTTTTACATCATAATAACCCGGAGTATTATATGTAATAATCGGATTTTGTGTTGCAGCGGTATTAGGTGTGCCACCATTAAACGTCCATAGCCAAGAACTAGCAGGCATTCCGTAAGTTTCGTCAGTAAAACTAACAGTGTTTCCTGCGTTTACAGTCCTTGGAGTTCCTGAAAACTCAACACTGGGAGCTAAAAATGGATTATAACAAAGATTAACCATCATGCCATGACTAAGGGACATTCCCCAAGCACCATAAGTTTCCCAAGATCCACCATACATGCTGAAACCTGTATTATATCCAGCATCTGCATCATTATTAGTGGTAACAGCAATTGTATCTCCACTTGCTGATGGTGGAATTTCAAATCCAACATAAAAAGGACCGTTAGGAATAACCACAGGAGTGGAGAACCCAATAACAGAATAACCATCAGTATTATAGTCGTTTTCGATTGAAGATAAAGGAACTATTTCTGTAGCAATAATAGCACCAGGCTCTCCGCTACCATTATCTTTCCAAACATGGAATTTGATATTTGGAGATGTTGTGTTAACTACATCTGCCCACAAGAAAAACACACTGTCTAGTTGGTTATAAGGTGAATAAGAGGTGTATTGTTCGGCTATTGCTTGACAATCATATTCGTTTGTTCCTGCAACATGTCCGTTGTTTCCTGTTGTATAAATAGTATATGTCCCGACAAATTGGGAGTACCAATTACAAGTCTGAATTGTTGTATCAAGTACATGAATATAATTTGTTTTTGTAGAATCATGAAATCCATTAGCATTTGTAGCCCTTAGAGTAACATCATAATCCCCAGCAGTATTATATACAACTCCTGTTGGGTTTTGTGCTGTTGAAGTAGGCGGATTACCACCGTTAAAAGTCCAATTATGAGCAGTTATTGGAATTCCTGATGCAGATAAATCATAAAAATCTACACTTTGACCTTCTAGAATTGTTCTAGGTGTACCGTAAAAATTCGTTTCAGGAACAGCTGTTGAGAAGGGATCGTAAGGATTACAAGTGAGAGCTCCAGTGGATGTTGGGTCTAACCATGGTTTTAATTGGTCTGCATTGGTACCTCCATTAGACTCCCAATGGTAAAACATAGCGCCATAATAATTATCCCCTGATTGATTAGTACAAGAAGAGTTCCCTCCAGAAAGAGTTCCAATTGTTAAGCCATTACTGTTAAACAGGGGAGAACCAGAAGAACCACCTTCAGTTACACCATGACCATTTGCATTAGCAACAAAAATCATATGCCACATAGAATTAGGTGCAGTTGTTCCGATACCAAAATTGATGTTTCCTGCAATGCTTCTGGTATTGTAAGTAGATATTTTTTTAATATCTCCACTGGGGTGGTGAATGCCAACTCCCGGAGCTGTGGTGGTAATAGTTCTTCTATCCCAACCATTATAATATGGATTAATGGTAATCCCAGGAGTAGTGTTTAATTCAACTAAAAGAAAATCAGAACCACCGGCTATGGGACCAACGGATCTCTTTTGGCAACCAATGAGCGTATGGTAAGAAGGTTCTACGGCAGGATTAGGACATCCTGCAGCTTCGTAATTAAAATAAAATTCCCAAACCTGAAAGTCGGCAGCAGAGGCAGTTGAACCCCCACAATGATCTGCCGTTAAGAAATAAGGTGTTCCGTCGTGGGATGTGTTGTTAATTAAGGAACCTGTACACCATCCCCAACTTCCACCATCTCTTAGCCATATTTCAGCAACACTTCTTTTTTCATCTTGCCAGTTGTCTCCAACAGGAGAACAATTAACATTAACTTCGCAAGGATCTGATGTTCCCCAACCTGTTGTTTTTGTGGGATTGTATTTTCTTAAATGTGTAATTCCACGGTAAGCATAACAAAGTTCAGCTATGTCTAATTTTACTTTTCCCGCAACATGCTTTGGCTCTTGATATTCTAGTGTGATAATGTCTCCTTCTACTAATTCCGTTGCAAAAAGTCCACCAGAAGGATTATTATCATTATCAAAAGCACCAATAATTTGGGTTTTTAATTCATTATACAAAAATAATTTTGCCCCAGGTGGAATGTAAAATTGGTCATAAACTACAGTGAGTGCAACAGCATTTGGAATTTTAATCCCTAGTCTCCACACACGACTACCGTCAGGTAAATAATACCATGTACCGTGTGTTTCAATCGATAAATTTGCTTTTACTGAGACTCCGGATCTTTCAAATAATCCGTTTTGTGCTGCCTGAATATCTTGTTGCTCAATAATATTCATATCTGGAGCAGTAAGTTGAACAATTTCAAATGATTCTTGTTTTATTAATTCATTTTGAAAAGAAATGGGCGTTCCTCCTTTGCTAATTTGCGCATAAGAAAAACTAGAGAAACTTTGTAACAATACAATAGACAAGAGTATAAGTAAATACCTCATAATGATTGGTTTTTTATGATAAATAATATGTTTTTTTACAAGTATAAATAATAATAGGTCTTTTTAAAGCCTCAAATATATATTTTAATAGACGAGAAAGCAAGTATTTTAGTTGCTTTTTTATCTTAATTTACATGTTTTTAGCAATTTAAGCTTATTTGATTCTACTGCTAAAAAACAATATTCTTCTACAAATAGGAGAATTTGTTTTCCTA
The DNA here is from genome assembly GCA_964550505.1 of uncultured Prolixibacteraceae bacterium. Classification (GTDB taxonomy): domain Bacteria; phylum Bacteroidota; class Bacteroidia; order Bacteroidales; family CAZJZP01; genus CAZJZP01. The sequence goes on from CAZJZP010000080.1 coordinate 6,541, forward strand.
ATAACACATATATAAAGATGTAGGAACCTAGTATTAAAGACCTCTTTGGGTTTTAATTTTTTCGTAAGCATTTGCTACTTCTTGGAATTTTTCTTTAGCAGCTTTTTGATATTCTTCTCCTAAATGACTTAATCTGTCGGGATGGAATTTTTTTGCCATTGTGCGGTAAGCTTTTTTCACTTCTTCATCAGTTGCATTCGGACTAATTTCCAAAATTTTGTAAGCAGTATGTGGATCCTCTTTTCGGGGAGTGAACATAGCGAAAAACGACTCGTAATCGGCTTTTCTGATATTAATATTTGTTGCTATGTAGGAAAGCAGCTTTAGCTCTTCAGGGCTAAGATGTCCATCTGCTTTGGCTATGCCAAAAAGATAGTGCATTAGCTGTAATCGTTCGTAGTAATTCATTTGACTTCTAATCTGTGTACATACACTTAGAAGTGGAATATCTTGTTTTAATACTTCTTTTAGTGCATGCAGAGCTTCCTGAGTCATTTCAGGACCGAAGTTTTGTCGAAAAAACTGCTTAATATAATTTAACTCGGATTTTTTTATGCTTCTATCTGCTTTCATAATGGCAGCAGAGAGAATAATTAGTGCCATAGCAAAATCGCCAGCTTGTGTTTGCTGTTTCTCCTTAAAAGAATAGGATTGGTGGCGAAGATTATCAATAACAGATCCAAAAACAAAGCCTAATATGGCCCCAATAGGACCGCCAAGTGCCCAGCCTAAACCTCCGCCAATCCATTTGCCGTATTTTGCCATCTTTTAATGTATTTCTTTCGTTTCTTCAATAAAAGCAATACCCACTTTTTCAAGTTCTTCGAGTATGGGTTCATACATGCATTTTGTATTTGGGACCTGAACACCGGCTAAAAACAATTTTCCTTGAAGTAATAATTTTGTGGCAATGGCAACGGGCATGCCAACAGTGATTGACATAGCTGTGTCATTAGTGTCTTTTCCTTTAACGACCATAGATGAAGTAACTTCATATTGCTTATTATCCAATTCATACACAATCTTATGCTGCATCACAATCATATCAATATCGTCTTTGTCTAAAGCCCATTTTTTTTCTAATAAATGCTGTAGAATTTGGGCAGGTGTTCCGGATTCTAAGCCAATTGCTTTATCTTCAAAAATTCCAAGCCAATCTAACTTAAGCTGTATATCCTTATCTTTTGCAAATGGGAGGTATTCAATTAGTTTTTCTTCTACGGTTTTATTAGGATGATATGGAAGAAATGCATTGATAAAACTTCTGGAAGTCATCTTATCAACATTGGATAATTCATAAGTGTCGTCTGTCATTCCCAATTGTACAAAAACATTCCATGCTTTGCAATAGCCTAATCGGCGGAATGTACCCCGAAGAATAGTAGGAATGTTTTCAAAACCATAGGTTTTTCTATATGACAAGGAATCCCTGTTGGGATAAATTTCAAAACGACCGTAATCCAAAACTTCTGACTCCTCCAAGCGCTCGAAGAGTCGGTGATAAGGAATGTATTTATACTTTCCGTTACGGATAAATTTTGCTGCTCCTTGTCCTGCCAATACCACATTTCGAGGATTCCACGTGAATTTATAATTCCATGGATTTGTATCACATTCTGGAGCAATTAAACCTCCTGTATTTGATTTAAAAGAAATGACTTTTCCACCTCTTTCTTTAATATCATCTACTATTTTCATCGCAGACATATGATCGATACCCGGATCTACGCCAAGCTCGTTCCATAAACAAATATTTTTTTCTTTAGCTTCTTCATCTAAACTCTGCATTTCCTTAGAAACATAAGAAGCTGTTACCATGTGTTTGGAATGAATTACTGCTGCTGCTGCAACTAAGGGATGAAAACGAGCTGGAAGAAAAGAAATGACAACATCTGCCTTCTCAACTTCAATATTTAAAAGCGTTTCATCGCTAACATTAAAACAAAAGGCTTCTCCATTCGGATGTTTATTGATTTTTCTCTCAACAGTATCAGCACAAATATCCCCAATTCGTAACATCCAATTGTTTTTTGCTGCTTCTGCTAATAAATATTTTATCATTGTTGTTGCGGATAAACCAGCACCTAATAAAAGTATTTTTTTCATTTAAATATTGATTTTTTATGATACATCTTTTTATTTATCATCTTTTCAAGTATTGAAATATTATATCAGCTTAATAGTTAAAATCTTGTTTTACAACAACATGATAGAATAAACAATACTTGTATAAACAGGGGACTAAAGTATTTAATATTTATACAAAACAAAAATTAAAGGAAAGAATTTTCAGCTTTTTATTTGGAAATATTCATTTATTCAGCGTAAACAATAAAAAAAAGGAGAACTAATTATTGGCGAAGCATTACGCAACTGGGATTTAGTAAAAACGATAAAAGAATAAAAACTCAATAAAACTATCTCCTGTTTGATGAGCCAGTAAGCATTTCTCTTCCCTCTCTTTTGTCTTAGCTCAAATTAGTTAGCTTACAAAAATTCCTCAATATATTGATAATCTTTAGTTAGTTTACCATGTGATAGTATCATAGCTTTTTTAATAGGATTAGGAAGCTCGATTTCCTCGAAATGCTTGGAAAAATCAGCTTTAGCTATTGCATCAATGAATGGATATAAAGCAGCACTAAAGGCTTCGGATGATTCTCTAGGCAATTCGCTGGGAAGAATATCAACAGCCATAACTGCGATTCCTTCTCCCTCAAAACCATCTTTTGCTTCTTTTTCAAGAGGATTGTATATAAAAACAGGATTATCAATTGGCGTTCCTT
>CAZJZP010000081.1:0-6947 GCA_964550505.1 uncultured Prolixibacteraceae bacterium
CTATTTTTATTGATAAAAATTCAGAAAGTTTATCCCACGATTTAAAAAGCTTTATTAGCCATTACCTTGGATTTGGGAATTTTATTTATCGAGACAAAGATGGAAGAAAAATAGCAGTAGCTACCACTTTGAGGGAATTCGAAAAACTCTTACATAAAATTCCTTCAGAATCCCTGGTTTATCACGGAGCGAAAAACCATTTTTCCCTATGGTTAATGGCTCGAGGAGAAATTCAAATTGCAAAAAACATTTCCCATTATAAAATTGAAGATTTTAATGATAGCGATGATATTCGGGATTTTTTAGTTGAAACCATTAAACAATATCGTTACGAACAAGACAAAGGCAAAATTGTTCCTTTTGAGGAAGCTGCGATTACTGATAACACAAATATTGTTAGTTTGTCTTCAGGTGCTTTGGGCGGAAAAGGTAGAGGAATAGCCTTTATTAATTCGCTTATTTACAATTTTGATTTATCTGAATTTTTCCCTGATATAAATATTACAACGCCAAAGACTTCCATAATCGGAACGGAAGAATTTGATTACTTTATTGAGCGTAATCATTTGCGGGATTGTATTTTCGAAGAAGAGATAAGCTATGAGGAACTCAAACAAAACTTTATCGAAGCAAAACTTTCTAATAGTTTACTTAAAAAACTGAAAGTATTATTGCAAAAAATTGATAAACCATTAGCTGTGCGTTCTTCTAGTTTGTTTGAAGACTCTTTAATGCAGCCTTTTTCCGGTATTTTTGCTACTTATTTATTGCCCAATAATGATGATGAGATTTCCGTTCGTTTAGAACAATTATCTACAGCCATTAAACTGGTTTATGCTTCTATCTATTCAAAACAAGCACGAACTTATTTTGAAGCGGTTAATTATAAGATTGAAGAAGAGAAGATGGCAATTGTAATACAAGAGGTTGTTGGTAATCAGTATGATGACGCTTACTACCCGCACATTAGCGGAACAGCACAATCCCACAATTATTATCCCGTTTCGCACATGAAACCCGATGAAGGTTTTAGTGTTCTTGCTGTTGGGCTGGGAACTTATGTTGTGGAAGGGGAGCGCACCTTCCGCTTTTCTCCGAAGTATCCCAAAATAGAAATTACCTCTCAGAAAGACATTTATAAGTCTTCTCAAGTAGAATTCTTCGCATTGGATATGTCTAAGAATGAGATTAATTTGATAGAAGGAGAGGATGCAGCTTTAAAACGCATTGAAATCACCACTGCTGCAAAAGAACACGGCTCAATTAAGCATTGTGCTTCGGTATATGATTTTGATAATGAGCGAATTGTTCCAGGATTGAGTGAATATGGCCCAATCGTTATTAATTTTGCCAATATTCTTCATTATAACTATATTCCTTTGGCAGAAACAATTTCCGCCTTTTTGGAAGTTATCAAGGAAGCCTTAGGTTCTCCCGCTGAAATTGAATTTGCTGTTGATTTGAATAAAGATGAAAATGGGAAAGCATCCTTCTATTTACTACAAATAAAACCACTACACGGAGGCGAAGATAACTTTAATATTGACTTAGAAAGCATCGATAAAGACAAGCTTATCCTTTACACAGAAAAAAGTATGGGAAACGGGAAAGTAGAGGAAATTCAGGATGTTATATTTGTTAAGCCCGAGGCGTTCAACAATATGAAAACAAAAGAAATGGCAGTTGAAGTGGAAAGCCTTAATGCTAAAATGATGAAAAAGAAGCTGAAATATATTCTTATCGGTCCGGGAAGATGGGGAACACGAGATCAATTTATTGGAATACCGGTTAACTGGCCACAAATATGTAATGCTAAAGTTATTGTTGAAACCAGCTTAGAGGATTTCCCTTTGGATGCGTCCTTGGGTTCTCACTTCTTTCATAACGTTTGTTCAATGAATGTTGGCTATTTTTCTATTCAGCATAATTCTTCAAGAGATTTTATTAATTGGGAAGAAATAAATAAGCAAGAGTTGATTGAAGAAAGCAAATATTTTAAACACGTACGCTTTAAACGAGAAATTTCTATTATAATGGATGGTAAAAAGCGAATTTCCGCTATTTTATAAAGGAATTTTAGTCTTTGATATTATGGAAAGCAGAGAAAAAAAACAAGATTTTATTTATCAGTTGGAGAAAAGCATGGCAGAAATGGATGAAATCAAGTTGTTTATGCATATTTGTCGTGAAATTCCTGAGGCATTTATTTATGCTGAGTTGTTGAAAGCAGAAATAATTATTGACGGAAAATCTTTTCAATCTGAATATTTCGAGAAATCTACAAGATTTATCAGCAGTAAAATTTCTTCAAATGCCTCAATAAGTCTCTATTATTTAAATAACAATAAGGCTGTTTTTGACCAAGCGGATCAAGCATTTTTGGATTACATCGCTTTGCGATTGTCTCATTTTTTGCAGGATAAGACAAAAGGAGATGAAAATAAGAAGAAAAAAGAGAAAGATTACCATAGCAAATGGAGAAGAGAAATTGCAGAAGATTTATGCAGTCAAACAGATTTTCAAGAATTGGGGATAAAAAATATTTATCTAATCGGAAGTGTTAAAAACAACACAGCCGCTTCTTCCAGCGATATCGACCTTATTGTTCACCATAAAGAAAAACAGCCTTCGGAGAAGCTAAAGTGTTGGTTTGAAGTTTGGAATAAAGCTCTTTATGCCATGTTAAAGTTGATAAACAGAGAAAATCTCCAGGAAGAAATTTTAGATATTCATTATCTTTCTGAACACGAAGATAAAACCCAAAACAGCTATGCTACCATGATATCTTCGGTTAATAATACAGCAAAGCTACTCAAAGGAGAAAAAGATGACTAAATGTTTTTTTGTTTCTGATTTACACGGTCAATTGAATCGCTATCAGAAACTATTTATCGAAATTGAACGACAGAAACCGGAAGCTGTTTTTTTAGGTGGAGATTTACTTCCTTCGGCTTATCTAAAAGAACAGCAATATGATGATTTTTTTCAAGAAGTTATTTATAAAGGCTTTAAAAATCTTCAGCAAATAATGCAAAAGGATTATCCAGCAGTCTTTTTGATTCTTGGGAATGATGATTCCAGAATGCAAGAATTTCGTTTTATACAAGCAGAAAACGAAGGACTCTGGCATTATATACACATGAAAAAGATAAAATTCAAAAGCTGGACTGTTTACGGATATTCCTATATTCCTCCAACACCATTTTTGTATAAAGATTGGGAAAGATATGATGTCTCTCGTTATGTGGACCCTGGTTGTGTTCATCCTACTGAAGGACATCGGTTTTTTGATACCAAAGAAGACATAGAATTTTGTAGCATAAAAAAGGATTTGGAAAAATTATGTGCCGCTGATGATTTGTCTCGAGCAATACTCTTGTTTCATTCGCCACCGTATAAAACTTTATTAGACAGAGCAGCTTTAGATGGTGTTTTTGTTGAACACGTGCCTCTTGATGTACATGTTGGAAGTATTGCAATTAAAGAATGTATTGAAGAAAGAAAGCCATTCCTTAGCTTGCACGGACATATTCATGAATCATCAGCAATAACAGGAGAATGGAAGGATAAAATAAATAAAACAATCGCTTTCAATGCAGCAATTGCCGAAAATATGCTTTCAATTATTATCTTTGACCTTGAAAATATGGAGCAAGCAAAACGCATAATTATTTAAGTATGACACTAACAAAAGAACAAATACAAGAATTAGCAGAATTTAAAGATCGGGATTTTGAAGATACAGAATTTGAAGAGTTGATGCAAAAGCGTATTTTCAAGGTATTATTACTTTGTAATAACTATGATAATTTTATGTTGGAGGAAGATGGAAGAATAGATGAGCAATTATTCAATGAATATATGGCGCTTGGACTTCGTTATCCCCCAATGTTTATCAGAGAAAACACTGTAGAAGGCGCTTTTTCAAGGCTGGAATCAGATGATATTGATTTGGTTATCACGATGTTAAATGTCTCCAACCTAAATGCTTTTGAGTTATCAAAAAGAATTAAAGATAAACATCCTCGTATTCCAATTGTAGTTTTAACGCCTTTTTCCAGAGAAGTTTCTATGATGATTGAACGAGAAGATTTAAGTGCAATCGATCATGTCTTTTGTTGGTTAGGAAATCCTGATTTGTTGATGGCAATCATCAAATTAATTGAGGATAAAATGAATACTCCTCATGATGTTGGTGAGATGGGAGTTCAAACGGTTCTTTTGGTCGAGGATTCCGTTCGTTATTATTCCAGTATTCTGCCAATTCTTTACAAAATACTTGTGCTTCAATCAAAAAATGCTTCAATAGAAGGAGCCAATGAGCACAAAAAAAACATGCGAATGCGTGGTCGTCCTAAAATATTGTTGGCAACAAATTATAATGAGGCAAAAAATCTTTTTGATAAGTATCAAAACAAATTACTCGGTGTTTTTTCCGATGTGCGATTTAAGATTGATAATGAAGTTGTAAAAGATGCAGGAGTGCGCTTGTGTGAGTATATTAAAGAAGAAGATAAGCATCTTCCTATTCTTTTATTGTCTTCCGAGAGTGAAAATCAAAAACATGCAGAGAGATTAAAGATTGGCTTTATTGATAAGTATTCCAAGAATTTTTCTTTTCTTTTACGAAATTATATCATTAAAAATCTTCATCTGGGAAGTTTTAATTTTTATTGCCCCCAAAAGGATAAACTGATATGTACAGCAAACAACTTAAAAGCTTTTCAGGAGCTGATTATTAAAGTGCCAGAATCCAGTATTGAATATCATATTGAGAGAAATCACATTACGAAATGGTTGAATGCGCGTTCTTTATTTTTATTAGCCAAAAGGTTTAAGCATCTCAATAAAGAACACTTTGATAGTATTGAAGATGTGAGGCAATTTGTTTATGAGAGTATTTCCAATTATCGCCTAAATAAGGGTAGAGGAGTAATCACAAAATTTGAGCATAATACCTTTGATAATTATTCTATTTTTTCCAGAATAGGAGATGGATCTATTGGCGGAAAAGCAAGAGGATTAGCTTTTATCGACTTTCTAATTAAAAAATACCATTTGAGGAATAAATACAAAGGAGTGGTTCTTAGTATTCCTCGCACTGTTATTCTTTGTACCGATGTTTTTGATGAATTTATGGAGAAAAACGATTTATATAAAATCGGAACCTCTTCGAATTATAGTGACGAAGAAATTTTACATCACTTTGTTGAAGCACAATTGCCTAATAGAATCCATGCTAGTTTGTATGCTTTTATTTCCTATACCGAAAATCCGATAGCTGTTCGTTCTTCGAGCAAGTTGGAAGATTCGCACTATCAGCCATTTGCGGGAGTGTATTCTACTTATATGGTGCCAAATATTTCAGAGAATAAGCGTTTAACCATTAAATATCTTACAGAAGCTATAAAAAGCGTGTATGCTTCGGTCTTTTTCAAAGATAGTAAATCCTATATGGCTGCCACTTCAAATGTTATTGATGAAGAAAAAATGGGAATTATTTTACAAGATGTCTGTGGTAATTATTACGAAGATCGTTTTTATCCGAATTTCTCGGGAGTAGCCCGTTCTATAAACTATTATCCTATTGCTCCGGAAAAAACAGAAGACGGTATTGCCAATGTTGCGCTGGGACTAGGGAAACAGATTGTGGATGGTGGTCAGAGTTTACGATTTTCGCCTAAATACCCAGAGAAAATACTCCAACTCAGCAATCCAGACATGACCTTACGCGATTCACAGAAAACTTTCTTCGCTTTGAAAATTGATGAGAAAAGCTTTTTGCCTTCTTTAAATGAAAGCGTCAATATGGTTAAGCTTAAAGTGAAAGAGGCTGACAAAGATAATTCTATCAGTTTGCTAGCTTCAACTTATGATTTCACTAATAATATGATTAAGGATGGTACACATCATGAAGGAAAGAAAATAATTACATTTTCAAATATTCTAAAAAACAATGCCTTTCCTTTGGCTGAAATATTAAAGGATTTTCTTGAACTATCGCGAGAAGAAATGAATAATCATGTTGAAATAGAATTTGCTGTTAACCTTCAACATAAATCAGCAGATGAAGAGAAAATATCCTTGTTTAATTTATTGCAAATCCGTCCAATTATTCAAACAGATCAGGAACAAATCAAGGAGATAAATACTTCTTCTATTAAAGATTCCATTTTATATTCTGAATCAGCATTGGGCAACGGAAAATATAAAAATATGCGCGATATTGTGTATATAAAGACGGAGAATTACAACTCTTTAAAGAATGCGGAAATTGTTGAATATATTGAACAATTAAACAATAAATTTATTGAGGAATCAAAAAATTACATCTTAATTGGTCCAGGACGCTGGGGAACTTCTGATCCAGCTCTGGGAATTCCAGTAAAATGGTCGCAAATATCAATGGCTAGAATTATTGTGGAGTCTGGTTTGAATCATTATCGTATAGATCCCAGTCAGGGAACGCATTTTTTCCATAATTTAACTTCTTTCCGTATCGCATATCTAACTATTAATCCTTTTATTAATGATGGATATTATGATTTGGAATATTTAGCAAAAAAGCCAGCGGTTTTTGAAAACGATTATATTCGTCATGTTCGCTTTGAGCAGGACTTGGAAATTCTTGTAGATGGAAAGCATAGTAAAGCGATAATATTTAAAGAAGAAGAATCGTAGAATAGGAAAGTGTATTATCCAATGCTGCTAAATGTTTGGAGCATTTCTTTGTTCAAGATTTCAATTCCTCGATTATGGACAGCTATTATTTTATCTTTTTTCATTTCTGAAAAAATGCGCACCAGATTTTCAGTAGAAATTCCTGCTAATTCTGCAATATCTTTTCGAGAAATAAAGTTTTCGATATTATTACTTTCAAAAACTTCATCCGCCAAATACAGTAATGCATCAGAAACACGACCAAGTGCTTGTTTGTTGGCTATGCT
>CAZJZP010000081.1:7047-9322 GCA_964550505.1 uncultured Prolixibacteraceae bacterium
TATTGTGAATTTTCTATGGAAGCTTTTACCAATCCCTCTTTAACAATCATAACAAAAGAAGCAAAAGAGGCTTGTTTACAGATGGTTTCACCCTTTTTAAAATGAACTTTAACGCCAAGAATACGTTTGATTTCTGTTGCACTTAAGTGAAGGGATTTTAACCAATTAACAAATTCGCTGTCAGAATTTTCTTTTAAGGCTTTTTGTTTAGTGGTGGAAAATTTTTCTTTTAATTGTCGGAATGCAAGATATTGATTGATTTTTTCAGATATGGTGTTAAATAAGCGAATTTCTTCCTGCAAGAAAATTCCTTTTTCAGCACGAATTGCTTTGGTGTAGCATAACGTTATTTCTCCGACTTTTTTGTTATCAATAGTGATAGTACTATTTTGTTTTAAATCAGTTAATTTGAAACCTTGGCTTGCGACTTCTTTGTCAAAGTATGAAATTTTAATGGTACAAATATCTGAAAAACGCCAGCCGTGAGGGATAACATTTATTAATAAACGAAAAACTTCTTCTATGTTTTGGTCAAAATCTTTCAGAATTTCGTCAACCTTATACAGGCATTCTAGTTCTTTTTTTCGCTCATTAAGGCGATTAACTAATTGACTAATATCATCTGCTTTTTCTTTCATCAAAAACTTCAATTAAGCAAAAATAGAAAAAAACCGCATAATTAAATCATATCAGACATTGAAAAAATCAAAAAACTTGATTTTTATCAATTAAAAACACTACATCTTTGTTCAAGAAAAAGGATTTACTCCCTTTTTTCAATGTAATTTAGCAGCATCAAAATTCAAACAAGTATAATTGATTATAAAAAATAATTATTATGAATGTAGAAAAAATAATGAACGACCTGGAAAAAAAACATCCCGGTGAAGTAGAATACTTACAAGCAGTAAGAGAAGTTTTAGAATCTGTAGAAGATATCTATAACGAAAATCCACAATATGAAAAAGCAGGGATTATTCAAAGAATGATTGAACCTGATAGAATTTTTACTTTCAAAGTTCCATGGATGGATGATGAAGGTAATGTTCATGTGAATATTGGATATCGTGTACAATTCAATGGTGCTATTGGACCATACAAAGGTGGATTACGTTTTCACCCAAGTGTAAACCTAAGTATTTTAAAATTTTTAGGATTTGAGCAAATATTCAAAAACAGCTTAACTTCATTGCCAATGGGCGGTGGAAAAGGTGGTTCTGATTTTGATGCAAAAGGAAGATCTGATAGTGAAATTATGCGTTTCTGTCAATCTTTTATGTTAGAATTATGGAAGCATATTGGACCAGAAACTGATGTTCCTGCTGGAGATATTGGCGTTGGAGCTAAAGAAATTGGTTATTTATATGGAATGTATAAAAAATTAGCTTGTGAGCATACAGGAGTATTAACTGGAAAAAGCAGAAATTGGGGTGGAAGTTTGGTTCGTCCTGAAGCAACTGGTTTTGGAGCAGTATATTTTGCAAATGAAATGTTGAAAACTAAAAATGAATCCTTTGCAGGAAAAACAGTAGCTATTTCCGGTTTTGGAAATGTTGCTTGGGGTGCTGTTCAGAAAGTAACAGAATTGGGCGGTAAAGTCGTTACCATTTCTGGTCCTGACGGATATATCTATGACAAAGATGGTATTTCAGGAGAAAAAATTGATTATATGCTTGAGTTAAGAGCTACTAATCAAGACATTGTAAAGCCTTATTCTTATGAATTCAACAATGCAGAATTCCACCAAGGAAAACGTCCTTGGGAAGTGAAAGTTGACGTTGCTTTACCTTGTGCTACACAAAACGAACTTGGCAAAGAAGACGCTGAAATGCTAGTTAAAAACGGTTGCATTTGCATAGCAGAAGGTGCTAATATGCCTTGTACTCCAGAAGCTATTGAAGTCTTTGAAGCAAATAGAAATGTAATGTTTGCCCCTGGAAAAGCAGTTAATGCTGGTGGCGTTGCAACATCAGGTTTGGAAATGACACAGAATTCAATGAAACTTTCTTGGCCAGCTGAGGAAGTAGATGAAAAATTACATAATATTATGATTAATATTCACGATGCTTGTGTGAAATATGGAACAGAAGCTGACGGATATATTAATTATGTTAAAGGAGCTAACATTGCAGGTTTCTTAAAGGTTGCCGATGCAATGGTTGAACAAGGATTAGTGTAAACCACTATAAAAATGCTTAATAAGACATCTCATAAGATGTTCAATTAAGTGCTCATTTATTTTAACGCGCAAGAAGCTCCCTTCGGGGAGCTTCTT
>CAZJZP010000082.1:0-9301 GCA_964550505.1 uncultured Prolixibacteraceae bacterium
GAAAACTCCAGTTCGGCTTCGGTATAATTCTTAAAATTATGTAGTTTCAGTTTTTCTATATACATAAGTGCTATTCTTCTTCTGACAAAGATAATAGGATTGTTCAAGATGCACAATATTTTTTTTCTTTTTACAAAGACTTTCAATATTTATTGAATAAAGCCGCTTGTTTTCCAAAAAAAAATTATTTTTGCACAAGATAAAAAATAATACAATGGCAAAAAAGAAAAATCAAAGTCCGGAAAGCATCGAAGCAGTGGAAAGTGCATTATCCAAAACGGAGCAGTTTCTGGAAAACAATCAAAAGATAATATTGTATGTAGTTGTTGGTATTGCAGCAATAGTCCTGGGTTTTATGGGATATAAAAAATATATTTTAGAGCCCAAACAGAAAGAAGCACAATCGATTATGTTTGCTGCAGAACGCTATTTCGAAATGGATTCATTGAATTTAGCTTTATACGGTGATGGTGTAAATTATGGTTTTATTGATATTATTGATGAATATAAACGCACTAAAGCTGGAAATCTTTCTTGTTATTATGCTGGAATTTCCTATTTACGCTTAGGTCAATTCAATGAAGCAATTGATTATTTGAAGAAATTCAGCTCAAAAGATATGATTATCGGAGCAATGGCTAAAGGCGCTATTGGTGATGCCTATATGGAACTCGGTGATATGGAAAATGCGTTAGATTACTATGAAGAAGCAGCCGATCATAGTACCAACGATTTTACAACTCCTATTTTCTTGATGAAAGCAGCTACCGTTTGTGAAATGAATGGCGATTTTGAGAAAGCTTTGGAAATGTACAACAGAATTAAATTTGAACACCATAATAGTTTTGAAAGCAGAGAAATTGAAAAATATATTTCTTATGCTGAAACAATGTTAGCAAAGGAGTAATTTAATGGCAAGTGCTTTAAAAAATTTATCTGATTATTCTCCGCTTTCTACTTCTTTCAATCCCTTAAATTATAAGATAGGTATTCTTGTTTCGGAATGGAATAAAGAAGTTACGGAAGCTTTATTTGAAGGAGCTCTTCAAACATTAATTGCAGAAGGGGTTCCTGAAGAAAATATAGTGAAAGACTATGTTCCCGGCAGTTATGAATTGCCTTTGGGAGCACAAATAATGATGGAAAAGGCGCAAATGGATGCGGTTATTTGCTTGGGATGTGTTATTCAAGGCGAAACCCGTCATTTTGAATTTATCTGTCAAGCAGTTGCTAAAGGAATAATGGATGTAAATCTGAAATTTTCCCGTCCCGTTATTTTCGGAGTATTAACTACCGACAATCAGGAACAAGCTTTGGCGCGGGCTGGAGGAAAACTTGGCAATAAAGGAGTGGAAGCCGCTGCTGCTGCCTTGAAAATGCTTGCTTTAGCACATTAAAGAAAAACGCTATGAAAAAGAAAGCCCGTATCGTTTTTATGGGAACGCCTGAATTTGCAGTTTATACATTAAAACATATCTGTGAAAGTGGCTATACTGTTTCGGCGGTTGTTACGGCTCCTGATAAAGCTGCAGGAAGAGGACAGAAGATACAGCAATCAGCAGTTAAAAAATACGCAGAACAGCATAATATCCCCGTTCTTCAGCCACTAAATCTTAAAGATGCTGCTTTTATTGAAACACTAAAAAACATCCAAGCAAATATCTTTGTGGTTGTTGCATTCCGAATGTTACCCAAAGAAGTTTGGAGTATTCCATCTTTGGGATGTTTTAATATCCACGCTTCTCTACTTCCACAATACAGAGGAGCTGCTCCAATAAATCATGCTGTTATTAATGGAGAAACAAAAAGTGGAGTAACAAGCTTTTTAATCGATGAGCAGATTGATACAGGGAAAATACTCTTACAAAAAACACAAGAAATCCATGCTGATGAAACAGCGGGAGATCTACACGATAAACTAATGTATCTCGGTGCAGCTTTGGCTGTGGAAACCATTGAAGCTTTGCTGAAGAACAATGTAAAAGCGCTTCCTCAACAGGAAATCAAGGTGGAAAAGCTAAAGACAGCTCCCAAAATCTTCAAAAACGACTGTTTGATAGATTGGAATCAACCCCAAGATAAGCTTTATGATTTTATTCGGGGACTCAGTCCATATCCTGCTGCTTACACATATATATATAATCTAAGCGGAGAAAAACGGATGTTGAAAATATATAAAGCACGAAAAACGACTATTCCTACAACTAAAATTGCAGCAATAGATACTGATAATAAGCAGTTTTTTCGTATTTCTTGTGCTGATTTTCAACTGGAAATATTGGAATTACAACTCGAAACACGAAAAAAAATGGATGTTAGCTCCTTTTTAAGAGGTATTCATGACCTTTCTTCTTGGGAAATCGAATAATTTTAACGGAAAAAATAGGGGTTTTTACCTAAAAAACAGCATTTTCGTCGAACACTTATTAACAAAAAGCCCGTTTTATCAACAATATCGCTATTTTCAGGGCTAAGACCTTGACTTTTCCGCGTTATTGCTTATATTTGCATGACTTTAATTAAATAATTAATAATTTAAAATTTTACAAAATGAACAAAGCACAATTAGTAGAAGCAATGGCTTCAGAAGCCAAAATGACAAAAGCTGATGCAAAAAGAGCATTAGATGCATTCGTAAACACAACTTCAAAAGCACTTAAAAAAGGTGACCGTGTTGCATTAGTAGGATTTGGTTCTTTCTCTATCTCTAAAAGAGCAGCTAGAAAAGGTCGTAATCCTCAAACTGGTAAAGAAATTAAAATTGCAGCTAAAAAAGTTGTAAAATTTAAAGCAGGTACTGAATTAGCTGGTAAAGTTAAGTAAGCATTACATGTTTTAAAGATAAAAGCTCGTTTTCTTTTTGGAAACGAGCTTTTTCTTTTTATGGCTGTTTTCTTTTTTATCTTTGATTTAACGCTCACAAAACACTGTGATTAGAAAAGATATCAGGGCTACGCCCCTTAGCCTTTTTCAGAAAGCCTTGTTCAACGAAGATATCAGGACTACGTCCCTGAAAAGCAGTAACAGTTTTTTTTCTTGTATTCAATTAATGTATAAAAAGCCATTTTTTGAAATCTGATACCAAATGGGATTAAAATATATTTTTCCCCAAGGAATATTATCAAAAAATGTTTAACTTTGAAATCACAAATTTAATTGTATCGAGAGAATCGTTTGTTTATACTCTCTGAGGGGCGTTAGCCCTGAAGTCTTCGTAAACAAAAGAAACAAATAAAAAAAAAAGGACGTAGTTCTGAAATCTTAAGAGCAAACGACCATACAATATTTATAACTTCTCCCCCCAAACTTGCTTTTTTCTTTTTAAGGATAGCTTTATTTTATCAAAAAATACGTAGATTTGTATGTTAAATACTTCTATTTATGTATGCGCTAAGTCATAAAGAAAAAACGAAGCTCTGCAATTATTTATTCCAATTTGTTACGGATAAAAGAAAAGAATGTTTTTTACAATTAATAAAAAACAGAACACGCTATCTTTGTTTGGCGTTAGAAAACATTTATCAATCTCAAAATGCCAGTGCTGTCCTCAGAACGGCCGATTGTTTTGGAATTCAGGATATTCATATTATCGAAAATTACAACAACTACACTCTAAATCCAGATGTTTCACTAGGAGCTGAAAAATGGTTGAATCTCTACAAGTACAATAATGATGACCAAAATAACAGCCTTCGGTGTATTCAAGCTTTGCGAGCAAAAGATTATCGCATTGTTGCCACTACACCACATACAACAGATACGTTGTTAACAGAATTTCCTTTAGACCAAAAAACGGCGCTTTTTTTTGGTACTGAAATGCAAGGTCTTAGTCCGATAGTTATGGAAAATGCAGATGCTTTTATGAAAATACCGATGTATGGATTTACAGAAAGCTTTAATATCTCGGTTTCAGTGGCATTATCCGTTTTTCATCTCAGCGAAAAGGGAAGAAATTCCATAATAAACTGGTCTTTATCCGAAGAAGAACAAATGGAAACGCTTCTGCAATGGCTGAAAACAAGCATCGCACATAGTGATGGAATAATCCAAAAGTATTTATTAGACAATAATTTAGAAAAGCATTAAAATCTAATTATTTTTTTGTATATTTGCAACTTGATTTTTAACTGTTAAAATAATCCAATTATGGGAAAAGGCGACAAAAAAACAAAAAGAGGCAAAATTATTCAAGGAAGTTATGGCGTTTTAAGACCTCGTAAAGCAAAAAAAATAAATATCGAAGAAGCTAAGGCTAAAAAAGCTAAAGAAGTTAAAGAAGAAACGAAAAAGCAAGCCAAAGCTGCTGAAAAAGCCAAAGAAGCAACCAAAACAAAAGAAACGGAAAAAGAAGAGCCCAAAGCTAAAACTACGGCCAAAAAATCCGAAAAAGTAGAAAAGGCAGCCAAAGACGAAAAGAAAGAAACTACAGCAAAGAAAGAGACGAAAGCAACCGCTAAGAAAGAAACTAAAACCACAGCGAAAAAAACAACTACTAAAAAAGCAGCTGACAAAAAGGAAGATAAAAAAGAGGAGAAAAAAGAAACTAAAACTCCTGCAAAGAAAACAACTACCAAGAAAGCTGCGGAACCAAAAGCTAAAAAAGAAACTAAAACTCCTGCTAAGAAATCAACAACTAAAAAGAAAGAAGAATAATTTTTTAGTTGATTGAAGATATCATAAAAGAAAATCACAGTATTATTTTAATGCGATTTTTTTATAGTCTTTTCCCCGCTCCTCGAAATTTTTGTACTTATCGTAACTGGAAGCTGCCGGAGAAAGCAGACAAATACTTCCCTGGGATGTTTCTCGCTTTGCAATTTTTACTGCGTCTTCCATGTTTACAGCAAAAAAAACGGCTTTATCGTGCTTATGAGCACCTAATATCTCCTGCATACGTTTTCCTGCTTCGCCCATAAAAATTAAATGCCGGATTTCTTTCCGTTTTACTAAGAATTTCATTAAAGGAAGATAATTTATTCCCCTGTCAAAACCACCTAAAAGCAGTGTTTCTACATTTTTCAGGGCTTCTACAGCTGCAATACAAGCTTCTGCAATAGTTGCAATAGAATCATTGTAGAAAAGAATGCCCTTTTTTTCTCCAATATATTCAAGCCGATGCTCTAGCGGTGTAAATGTAGAAATTGCTGCACTGAGTTCATCCGTTTCTATTCCTAATGCCTGAATGGCAGCCAAAACAGCCATAATGTTCTTTTCATTATGCTTACCTAATAGTTTTCTTTCGGTAGCTAAATCATATAATCTTTTATTCGCTGATTGAATGATATTCCCATCTTTAGAAACACTTGCTTCTTTATCCTTAACCGAAAAAGGCATTTTTATGGAAAGCGGCTGCTCTTCCGAAATCAGTTTTGCAATGGCAGCATCATCTTTGTCATAAATAAAAATGTCATTTGCTTGTTGATAGCGACAAATGGCAAATTTCGCTTTCTTGTACGCCTCATAATCTTTGTAATAGTCTAAGTGTTCTTCGAAAAAATTCAGCAAAATTGAAATATGCGGTGAATGTCGAACAGATTGTAATTGATGCGATGACAATTCATACACAAAAAAAGCTTCTTCCGAAATATCAACAAGATCAAACGCAGCTTTCCCGATATTGCCGACAAGAAAAACATCTTTCATTCGTTTGCTTAACAAATAATACAGCAGAGTAGAAGTAGTGCTTTTGCCTTTTGTTCCAGTAATTCCAATACAACGAGAGGAAAAAAATTGAAACATCAAATCACTTTGCGAACTAATCTTTGCTTCTGGATGAATCGCTAATACCTCCTGCATTTTTATTCCGGGAGATTTAAGAATAATATCCGCATTTTTTACCGCCTCAAGATAGTTTTCTCCACAAAAACAGTTGTCATCCTTATGGATTAGTGGGTTTTCTCTTAGTTTGGGATTTTTATCTGCAATGTTGATGGAGTTTTCGGGAAAGTATTTCCGCAGAAAACGATAGCTTGATTGCCCTTCGACTCCAAATCCGAGAAGAAGTATTTTTTTATCGCTGAGGTATTGGATTAAGCTTTGCATACTAAAATTTTCGTTGAATGACAGCCTTTAATTCTTCAGGCAGAAAATGCTCGCTATTATATTGTTTTAGATAGTTTTCCATAGGAAGAAAAGGGATATTTGCTGCTGCTTGCTCTTTATAGCTTTCTATCAAAATATCCGTATTTTCAGGATGCATTTTTGTGAAATGCTGTAATGCAATATTAACTTCTTCAATTGTTCCCACGCATTCAAAGGGTTTATTTTCGTTAATACCGCACAAATCAAATAAGCTGTTTTTAAGATTTGGGTCAGCGAAAAGATTTTTACCAAAGATATTAATGACTTCTTCCAAAGGAAGAAAAGCGGCAAGCATGATAAAACTGAACAAGCATTTAGGACAAGCTCCACACCAAACATTTTCCTTACTGCCAACATTACAACTTCTGAAAACTGTATGGTATTGCTTGTATTCTGAGAATAATTGTACAATTTTGAGTTCTGACAAAGGTCTTAAAAGACTAAAATATTCTATATCAGAAGAAATATATCTATTACAATAGGCACGAAAATCTTTTTCAAAAGCAATAGACTTAGAATACTGATGATTGATATCCGAACCACTGACGGTGGATTCATTAGCACTGGATTCATTAGACAGCGCAATATATTTTACACCTCTCATTGCAGCAGCTAATACACTAACAAATGCCAATAAGGCAGAAAAAGGAGTGTGTCCGTTCAGAAATCCTTTTGAATTTAAGCTGATAATTTGTTTATCCAATTTACGGTAAATATGGATTGTTTTATTTTCTTCTATACCTCCTGCTTTCACTGTTTCAATAGTGGCACCGCGGGGATTCATGATAAGCGGAATAATTTCTTTTTCCGTTTCTTTTAATAGTTCCAAGCTTACGACAGAATCTTTACCTCCACCAATTGGTAAAATAAAATCATCTGAAAGTTGTAAGCTTTCCTTTTCTGCTAAAGCCTTTCCAGTTGTTTCTATCTGCATAAATTCTTCTATTGTTGTTGTAATTCCATTTACATAAAAGAATTCTCCCAAACCATGAAAATACAGCTTTTTCCACCAGGCTATTTGTTGCTCATTTAGCTTATGTGGTCGAATGATAAGCCTTTGAGGACTAGCAGCCTTCCAATAACTGATTAATTCTACCATTCCAATGTGAAAAATAGCATTTTGTAAAAAATCAACTGACAAATTTTCCGTATTTAATGTATCATTAAAAGGGATTTCAATTTGCGGATGGAAGTGTATTTCATCAGCTAAAGAAAAGTGAAATGTTATTTTAATAGACTGACTATCAATGGCGTAATCGTATGAATCATAAGAGAAAAAAGCATATTTTTCTCGTAATTCTAAATATGTTTTATGTCGTTTTTGCATCAAATGTGCTTAAATGGTACTATTTTTGAACAAAGATACGAAAATAGTAAAATCCCTATACAATGGAAAATTTTGAGATAAAATATAATAATGAAGTGCCGAAGACTGGGAGTTTGCTTATTTCTGAACCCTTTCAGCTCGATTATATTTTCAATCGCTCGGTAATTATGCTTTGTGAACATAATATTGAAGGAAGTTTTGGTGTTGTTTTGAACAAACCTTCTCCTTTTTTGGTAAAAGATATTGTAAAAGAACTTTCAACTGTTGATTTTCCCTTATTTATGGGAGGTCCTGTAGATCCAAAACGCTTATTCTACATCCACGATCAAGGCGATATTATACCAAAATCGGTAAGAATTAATAAAAACTTTTTTTGGGGTGGAGATGTGGAAGTAGTAAAATCACTGATGGATGCAGGAAAATTAAGCAAACACAATATTCGTTTCTTTTTGGGTTATTCTGGATGGAATCCGAAGCAATTGACAGATGAACTGCAATACAATTCCTGGGTAGTCCTAAATAAATCCTTTAAGGATATTTTTGTTCATAATCCTTCTGCATTATGGAAAAGAAGCGTAAGTAAACTAGGAGAAAATTATGCTTTTTGGAAGAAACTCCCCAAAGACCCGATGTTGAACTAAACACTAATCCTCTTCTTCAGGCGCAACGTACTTCATGCGTTTTGGATTTTTCCCGAAGATAGAGAAATGCATATAACGCTGTGGATTAAGTCGTATATCTTCAATAAGTAATTCGACTTCTTTAGCAGATCTCTCTACATTTTTATAAAGTGTATCATTTTGCATCAATAAGCCTAAACTTCCTTCGCCATTATTGACTTTTTCCATCATAGCAGAAAAGTCGCTAAGTGTTTTATCGGCATTGTCCAGCGTCTGTTTTAGATTTGCGGAAGCAAGGGTATCACTAATAGCAGAAAAATTCTGAATGGCATTATGAATGGCTTCGTTATTATCTTTGATATTGTGTGTGATGGATTCTACATTTTGAATAATGCCGGCTAATTTATATTTATTTGTACTCACTAAAGTGTCAATATTATATGTTGTGTGTTCTAAATTAGCAATAGTGTGTTTTATGCTTTCAAAACTTTTTTGCAGGTTATTTCTGGTATTCTCATTGAAAATATAGCTAATAACAGCCAAAACGGAATCAAAAGATTGCAACAAATCTTCAGCTTTATTTTTAAGAGGCAACATTTGTAAAGAAACCTCTTCTTGTAAACTTAATTGGATAGCGGAATTAAGCGTGTCCCCACTTTCAATGAAATGATTTGCATCACCGAGCTTTATAACAATGGCTTTAGAACCTAATAAATCACTGCTTTCGATTTGTGCAATAGAATTTTTCGGGATATCATAATCTTCGTTGATGGAGTATTTCACTAAGATTTTACCGCTGCCATCTTGCATCAGAGAAATGTCTATAACGTTACCAATTTGATATCCATTTATCATCACAGGGTCAGAAACACCCAATCCACTAGCATTTACGTAAACAGAATACAAAACTCTTTGTTTTTTGAAGATGTTTTTCCCTTTAAGGTAATTCAAACCCCAAATAAAAATTATTAGAGCAAGAATAAATATCAACGCAATTTTTATTTCCTTCTTAAATTTCAAAATCGTATTTTTTTAATCAGGCTGCAAAATACAAAATTTTTATTAGTCAGCCAATTATTGATTAATTTGTTTTGCTTCGCTGATGGTTATTCTTTTACCCTTATGAAAAGCAACCAGAAAGGCGTCGCTGTATCCTTTTTCACGAATAGAGTTTTGGTGTTTTATTGCTTCGTTAATATCTTCAAAACTACCGCTAACATATTTATACATCCCACTTTGCTCATAATAATCGACATCACTTATTTCAGAGAAT
>CAZJZP010000083.1:0-1767 GCA_964550505.1 uncultured Prolixibacteraceae bacterium
TACCAAAAATCGAAATTTAATGCCAACGCCCAACCATATTATGTATTAATGGGATTAGAGGAAGAAGTCTTGGTGAAACCCAGATCTTATGATTTAGATATTGATGAATTTATCAGCTTTTTAGAAAAAGGCAAAGAAGAATTCAAAAAGAAATACGAATAAAAAAAAGCGATACTTGTTCAAATCGTTTGAACAAGTATCGCTTAAAATAGTGAAGATTTAATTAGTCTTGTTTTTCCAGTCGATTTCTGTACAGTTTTGCATCAATGGCATTTGACATGTTTTCAGCATCCATTTTGTTACCTAAAAACAGATTAACTTCTTCGGCAATTTTCTCAGGACTATCAATGCAGTTTGAATATTTTACATATTTTATACGTACATTAGGTTGTGTTTTTGCCCATTGTTCCACCTTTAATAATTCTTTAGAAAAGGCATTTGCAATAGCTGTTGGATAAACTTTTGGGTCTTTCTTCAACATTTTCTGTTGAGAAGTCAAAATTTCATCCATATCTCTTTGCATAAATAGAATATCATATTCATATTTTGCAGGAAGATGTTGCAACAACTGGGCAATTACTTTTATTACTTTGCCATCAGCTTCTTCCAGCCAGCTATTATCTCTGCCAATAGCCTTTACTCTTTCATCTTCATAATAACCTTTAGGATTGTTTTCATCCGCTTTTCGGTTTTTATCAGTAAGGATTGTCATCCCTCCTTTTTCCAGCATTTGCATCATCATAGATGTTCCCGAACGCGGAAGACCAGATACTACTGTAATTCTACCTTTCATTTGTTTGTCTATTATTGTTTTATGTTGTGCGTATTTTTCTTTATTGGGTATTTTATCCTGATAAATTTCAAGAAGCCATTGCCTTGCTTTGAAGAAAGAGGGAGACATAATCAATGTTAATTCTAGGGCTTGGGCAGCTTCTAGGTATTTTCCCATATGATACAAGGCTTCTCCTAGGGTGTAGTGTGCGAGAGGATAATGATAAGTTAAGCCAATGGCATTTAATGCTTGTTCTGCGGCTTCTGTGTAGTTTTCTAGACGAAGGAAAGCGAGGGAAAGACCAAGATAAGCTGAGGCATTTTCGCTGTCAATTTGGAGCAAATTACTATAGCAATCAATAGATTTTTTATAGTTTTTTTGTAAGCGGTATATTTTCCCAAGTTCTGATAATACAGCTTGATTTAAAGGGTTTTTGCTTAGAATATCTTCAAGGATTTTCTGTGCTTTAAGTGGTTTGTTTTCAGCAAATAAAAGTTTTGCTTCAATGATATCAAGATTAATAAATTTCTTGTTTTTAAATTCATCTTTTGTTTCGTCCCAGCCTTTAATTCTGTCAACTATTTCCCGTACTTTCTTAAATTGTTTTAATTGTAGATAACAATTTGCTAATTCAATATTAAAACGGATATCTGATTCTTCTTTTTTTAATAGTTCTTCAAATAAGTTAACAGCATTTGTGATGTCGTTTTTAGATAAATAAACTTTAGCAAGATTGTATTTTGATTCTTTTTCAGCCCTTTCCATTGCTTTCATTTTGTCCTCACCCGGATCTTCAATATATCCGAGTTCAATAAGTTGTTGAAGAGCTTCAGCAGATTCTTCGGTATTTTCTTTCATATGCTTTGGATGTTCACCAAAATCTCCTTCTACTGTTTCCCAGCTGTCGATATATTTTATTTCGGGAGGATTTTCAAAGGCATTCATAAGCACTTTCCCGTCCATATCTTTTCCAAGAGGCAATCCCATTGCAGCTA
>CAZJZP010000083.1:1867-5726 GCA_964550505.1 uncultured Prolixibacteraceae bacterium
TGAACGGTAGCTGTGTCAGCGATAATACGAGCCATGGCTTCTAGTCTTTTGTCTTTTTCTTGATCAACTTCAGCCGCCAAAGGAATAAAAGGTAGAATATGTTGTTCTGTTAACTCTGCAGGGTGAACACGATAAGGAGCCAGTACTTTTGTCATTTCTGCAGGATAAATAGCATTTTTAGGAACAAGCCATGGTTTTCCAACTTTGTTATTTGCTCGTTGATAAAAGTTGGAAACCATAACCCCATTTATAGGCTCAGCAGGATGACTTGGCCACCAACTAATTACATTTGATTTATAGCCTTTATGGTGCAAAATATTCCATAAAGCTCTTGATTTTCGAGAAGTGGAATTTACATTTCTCACTCCACCGTTTACCGTATCAGCTTCAATAAATCCAAGGATGCCGTGTTTATCGGCTCTTTTTCCTGTTGCGATGGAAGTCCATAACATTGGTGATAGAGGTGGATCTAAGGTGGCAATATTTCCTATCATGCCATTATCAACAATTTTTTGCAATGTTGGCATTTGTCCTGAATCAAGTAAAGGATTTATTACTTTCCAATCTGCTGCATCCCAGCCTATCAGTAAAACCTTTTTAGCTTTTTTTACCATTTTCTTTTTTCGTTAGGTTTTTCAATTTCTTTTCTTTTCTGTCTTTAGCTTTAGCTTGTTTCCAAGCCTTAACACCAACGGCACCAAGAGCAAGTACACCCAAAGAACCTTCAGGACCTATGCTAAATTCTTCTTTACTACCATCTTCTTTGGTAATATAAAACTTGGTTTTTTCTGTATTTGTCATAGTGAATTATCTTTTTTCAAAGATAAAAAAAAATGCTCTATAAAAGAGCATTTTTAAAATAATATTAAGCGATTTCGTTTTTTGCTATATTTATTTAATAAATTTAAAGCTTGTTTTCTCATTTCCAATTACAACAGACACAATGTATAAACCGCTGTTTAAATCATCAGTAGAAATATTTGTGTTTTTTTCTGAAGTGTTTTCGCTCTTCACTACTTGTCCTAAAGTATTGTAAATTGAAATTTCTGCATTTTGGAATTCAATATCGCCAAAATTAAGGCTGATATTATTTTGTTGTTTCCAAAATAAGATTTCTCCTAATTCTGGAATTGAGGTTGTAATCATATCTCCAGCTAGTATAGGAGCATCAGGAGTAGCATCATACGCAAAATCTTTAATAACAGCAGAAGTAGCATCTAAAGCAACATCTAATCTAATCCATCCATAGTGGGTGTTTGCACCAATGCTAAATTTTACACCAAGATATTTGTTAGTTTCTCCCAGCCAGTTACCAATGCTTTCGGACATAGTAACAAATCCCCCTGCGGTTTCAATAAACAAATCTGCACCTAAAGTATGTGTTCCATAGCTGGCAGTGTTTGTTTGCCAATTTGCAGTACTATTAATAGGGGCATTCAGATTTAACACGGAAGGAGCATAGTATGTAATTCCATAAAGAGAACCAGTTGATCCAACTATTCCATTGTTCCCTGCTATCGCAACAATTGCATCTCCTGTGGCATAAGCTGTAATGGGCATTCCTCCAACTGTTGTAAAAGTGCTATTAATAGGTTGATGCATAATTCTAAAATCAGGAGTAGAATTATTATTCATATCCACATCATAATGGCTATTAGTGGAATTAATGGTAACATCTGGACTTACATCAGTATAAACTATCTGAGCTCCGGCAACGGATGCCAATAAAACCCCAGAAGATAAAGCACTGTATGCTTTTAAGCGTTGATTGAAATCTTGTTTTTTCATAAGGCTGTTTATTTTTTATCACAAAGATATTATTTATTTTTCTTTAAGCAAATAACAAAGCATATAATTATTGAGTTTAAAGTATTGAATTTTATAGTTTAAAGAAAAACTTTCACTGATAATTTCTCCTTGCACCTCTCCCTCTTTAGAATAATCAAAAGAATTAATATGAATATGCTCTTTTAAAGATACATTTTTTTTGCCGTATAATTTATATAAAGCTTCTTTAGCACACCAATAAACATAGATTTTCTCCAAAGCACTTTCGCCACTATCAAGATTTTTTTGTTCCTTCTCATTAAGGAATTTTGAAATAACACTGTAAATTTTTGGGTTAATTTTTTCAATATCAATACCTGCGTGAAAGCGTTTGCTGAGTATAACGGCGGAATAGTTTCCAGAATGACTGACTGATAATTCATAATTTGGATTAAGAAGATAGGGTTTCCCATGTTCATCATACATCATCTCAAAGAATACGTCAAGATTGACCAATTCTTTAATGAGAACCCTATAGCTCAGCCATTGAATTTTTCTGTTTTCGCTTTTAAAACTATTAAGAATGTCAAATTCGGCATTGTTTAAGGACAGACCTGACAACAAATCCATATAGTTTTCTGTGATTTCCCAAACACCGAAAAAGCTGTCTTTATCAATTGATTTTTTATAAATTAATGGCATAATAAGGTGTAAAATTACTGTTTTTCTAGAATTTAGTCAAGAAAAAGTGTATTTTTGCAAAAAATATTTTCAATTTAATTATTATGCAAGAAACATTAACAGTAAATACAATGGATTATAAGATAAAAGATATTAATCTAGCTGACTGGGGCAGAGAAGAAATTCACATAGCAGAAAAAGAAATGCCCGGATTAATGCAAATCAGAGAAAAATATGCAGCAGAAAAACCCTTAAATGGAGTTCGTATCACAGGTTCGCTTCACATGACGGTACAAACAGCTGTTTTAATAGAAACTTTAATTGCACTTGGAGCCGATGTACGTTGGGCAAGTTGCAATATTTTTTCCACACAAGATCATGCAGCTGCGGCTGTTGTTCGAGATAGCAAAGTTCCTGTTTTTGCATGGAAGGGTGAAACACTAGAAGAATATTGGTGGTGTACCAATCAGGCTTTATCTTTTCCAGAAGGAAAGGGACCTCAATTAATAGTGGATGATGGCGGAGATGCAACCTTACTTATTCACAAAGGCTTTGCTGTTGAAAACAATCCTGATTTATTAAACAGAACATTTGCAAATAACGAAGAAAAAGTGATTTTTTCCTTGTTAAATGAGGAATACCAAAAAGACAATCAACGTTGGCACAAAGTAGTTTCCGAATGGAAAGGTGTTTCTGAAGAAACTACAACTGGCGTCCATCGTTTATACCAAATGAAAGAAAGAGGAGAATTATTAGTTCCTGCAATCAATGTAAATGATTCTGTTACCAAGTCAAAATTTGATAATTTATACGGTTGTCGAGAATCTTTAGCTGATGGAATTAAGCGTGCCACAGATGTTATGATTGCTGGAAAAGTTGTTGTGGTTCTTGGTTACGGAGACGTGGGTAAAGGTTGTGCTATGTCGATGCGTGGATATGGTGCTCGTATTATTGTTACTGAAATTGACCCGATTTGCGCCTTACAAGCAGCGATGGAAGGTTTTGAGGTTACAAACATAGAAGAAGCTTTAAAGGAAGGAAATATTTTTGTTACTACAACAGGGAACAAAGATGTTATTACAGCAGACCATATGTCTAAAATGAAAGATCAAGCTATTGTTTGTAATATCGGACATTTTGATAATGAAATTCAGGTAGAACAATTATACGAATGGCCAGGAGTTAAAAAAATAAATATAAAACCACAGGTGGATAAATTTATTTATCCTGACGGACATTCTATTTTCTTATTAGCAGAAGGTCGTTTAGTAAACTTGGGTTGCGCAACAGGACATCCTTCTTTTGTAATGAGTAATTCTTTCTCTAATCAAACACTTGCACAAATAGATCTTTGGAACAACAAAGATATTTATGACATTGATGTTTACAGGCTTTCTAAGAAATTAGATGA
>CAZJZP010000083.1:5826-9257 GCA_964550505.1 uncultured Prolixibacteraceae bacterium
TCCACTTCCAAAGCAGGAGAACTGTAAGGATGATGCGGACATGCTCTGTCGAATGCCATAAATTCATTCAAGGATCGACGATAGACAATAATGCCATTATAACCTCCTGTTAAATATAACCAACCGCCAATATTGTTCAATTCTATGTATTGAGTGGACGTTACATTAATATAAATGTTAACATATACATTGGGGACAGGGTGTGTGTCTTTCTGACAAGAAAAGAAAACAGAAGTGAAAACCAACAGTACTATAAGTATTTTTTTATGCATCATGATTTAAATAAAACGTAAAGATAAAAAGAATATTTTATATAATTTTGTAAGCTAGAATTACGTTTATAATAAAAAACTAGCAGAAATTAAAAAAAGAATACAAAAAATACTTTCTATTTAGAGAAAAAGTTGTAATTTCGTATTTGAAAAAAAATAGCTTCATGGGTTTTAAAAAGAAATGTATCATTGTTTTATTGATTTTCGCACCTTTGTTTACAACCTACAGTTGCAGGACAACTAATATTGATAAAAAGGAGCGAGAAATCATGCGGGAACGTAAAAAACGGAAAAAGGACGATTATGTGCTTTATCAAAAAGCCTTAAAACGGCATATGAAAATTCAATCAAAAGAAACCCGCAAGAGAATGAAAGAAGATTTGCGACGAGCGAAAAGAAACAGAGAGCATAAAAAGGAGATTTTCTTCAAAAGATGGTTTAGAAAGTGGTTCGGATATAAACAAAAACCACAAAAAGGATAAAAAGCATAAAAAAAACGGCATTAAGCCGTTTTTTTTATGTGGATAAGATTAAAATCTTGTTGTTTATTACCTCAATAACCCCTCCATTTATTTCAAAAAAGATTTCTTTTTTTGTTTTTGCCTCCACTAATCGTAGTTTTCCTTTTTCTAAACTCGAAATAAGTGGAGCGTGCATATTAAGGACAGTAAATGGACTTTTAGAGCCAGGGACTTGAAGCAAATCAATTTCTCCAGTATATATTTTCTTGTCTGGGGATAATATTTCTATTGTCATGAGCGATTTTATTTTTTAGCTTTTTCTATAATTTTCTTCCCTTTTTCAATAGCTTCTTCAATTGTGCCCACAAGGTTAAATGCCGCTTCTGGATATTCATCCACTTCTCCATCCAATATCATATTAAAGCCTTTAATAGTATCTTCAATATTAACAATACATCCTGGAATTCCTGTAAATTGTTCTGCTACATGGAAAGGTTGTGATAAGAAACGCTGAACTCTTCTTGCACGATGTACAATTAGTTTATCCTCTTCTGACAGTTCATCCATTCCAAGAATAGCAATAATATCTTGTAGCTCGTTGTACCGTTGCAAGGTCATTTTTACACGCTGAGCAGTATTATAATGAAGTTCGCCAACCGTTTCAACGTTGAGAATCCTGGAAGTGGAATCCAAAGGATCCACAGCAGGATAAATACCAAGAGACGCAATTTTCCTACTTAAAACCGTGGTTGCATCTAAGTGAGCAAAAGTGGTAGCAGGTGCAGGGTCAGTTAAGTCATCAGCAGGAACATAGACAGCTTGTACAGAAGTAATAGAGCCTCGTTTGGTGGAGGTAATTCTTTCCTGCATAATTCCCATTTCTGTTGCTAGCGTGGGTTGGTATCCAACCGCTGAAGGCATACGACCAAGAAGTGCAGAAACCTCAGAACCAGCTTGGGTGAAACGGAAAATATTATCAATAAAGAAAAGAATATCTTTTCCTCCGCTTTGTTCTTCTCCATCACGGAAATATTCAGCAAGGGTTAATCCAGATAGTGCTACACGAGCACGAGCTCCAGGAGGTTCGTTCATCTGTCCGAAAACAAGTGTAAGCTGAGATTCTTTTAGTTTTTCTAAATTAACTTTGGATAAATCCCAACCGCCAGCTTCCATATCTTTTTTAAAATCTTCACCATAATTGATAATGCCAGCTTCAATCATTTCGCGTAAAAGGTCATTTCCCTCTCTTGTTCTTTCTCCAACTCCTGCAAAAACAGATTGTCCAGCATATTTTAAGGCAATATTATTAATCAATTCCTGAATAATAACAGTTTTTCCAACTCCAGCTCCACCAAACAGACCAATTTTTCCACCTTTTGCGTAAGGTTCAATCAAATCAATTACCTTAATTCCAGTATATAATACCTCTGTTTGTGTGGATAAATTCTCATATTTTGGAGGTTTGCGATGAATTGGGTAGCTTCTCTTTTTTTCCAAAAGCGGCAAACCGTCAATAGCATCTCCAGTAACGTTAAATAATCTACCATTGATTTCATCTCCGATAGGCATAGAAATATTTTGCCCAGTTGCAACTACATCCATTCCTCTTTGCAAGCCATCCGTGGAGTCCATTGCAATTGCTCTAATAGTGTTTTCGCCAATGTCTTGTTGACATTCCAATACTAATATCTCACCGTTTTCTCTTTTAATCTCTAGTGCATCGTAGATGTTTGGTAAATCTTCTTGCTTTTCGAAGTGTACGTCAATTACTGGTCCGATTATTTGAGAAATTTTTCCTGTTGAAGCCATAGTTAAAATATATTATGTTTTCTTAATTAAGTTGCTGAACATGAAATAGTTTTTCAAAAACGTAGAAAAACATGCCACAAATTACAATTATTATTTTAATTCAACAAGAATATTTTTGAAATATTTTTTAACAGCTTTTTATCCTTCGGTATTATTCGGTTTTTTTCGTCTTTATTCTATATCTTTGCAAAGATTATTGTTAATCTATAATATATTTATTGTATTGGAAATACTGAAGGAAGATATAATTCAGCAAAAAAAATTTCACAATCTTGTTGTGAGTGTTGGAAGTTTCGACGGACTACACCGCGGACATCGCTTAGTATTGAACCAATTAACAAGATTAGCAAAAGAGAAAAATACGCAATCTTTGGTTTTGAGTTTTGAACCTCATCCACGACTTGTTTTAGACCAAGAGACAGATAGCATTAAATTACTTAGTAATATCCAAGAAAAAATAATATTGTTTGAAGAAATTGGCATAGATTATTTGTTGATTTATCCTTTTACCAAAGAATTTGCTGCAACAAAAGCAGAGGATTTTATTATCAATATTCTTTACAAGCAGTTAGGGATGAAAAGCCTTGTTGTAGGCTTTGATCACTTTTTTGGGAAGAAGAGAAGAGGTGATAGGCTTTTATTAGAAAAATTATCCAAAGAATATAAGTTTGAATACCACTGTGTTGAAGAACTTAACGAAAGTGGAGAAAAAATCAGTTCCACAAAAATTCGTAAAGCCATAATGCAGGGAGATATGCATGCTGCAACTGCATATCTAGGCCATCCTTATTTGATTTATGGCAAAGTTATTTCTGGCTATCAAAGAGGAAGAACAATTGGATTTCCAACGGCTAATCTTGAAATCCCAAATGCACATAAATTGCTCCCA
>CAZJZP010000084.1:0-9249 GCA_964550505.1 uncultured Prolixibacteraceae bacterium
AGGCACAATGTCAGTTTTCTTAATAAAGGTGTAGTTATTTCCAAAGCTCGAAGAATCATCCTTTTCCTTGTATTGTTTAGAGAAAAAAGGTGATTGGAACCCACCGCTATTAATAAAAATAACTCCTTTATTATTACTATTTTGGGGTACATATATATCCATTAAAAGCCCCATTCCATCTTTATGGTAATAAACAACATCAGGAAAAATTGAAATTTCAGTGTTATTTTGCGCTATTAATCCTGATAAGGTAAATGAAAGTAGAATTGCTGAAATAATTTTCGTCATACTTACTTTTATTAATTGTTAAAAATATATATTTATTGTGTTATGTATTTTAAGGTTGCACACAACGTATAAGTATTAATAATTAGAAACTTGAACAAATACAGCAAAGTATTTCATTTCTATTTTCGCCAACTAATTCTTAGTACCTTTTTTTCTAATTATGTACATTATAAGTGCCGCGATAACAACTCCAATTAGTTCAAATAAACCTGCTCCACCTGCTTTTGTACTAACAAGCATAATAGGTCCATCTACTTTAGTTATAAGAAATACTGATTCTTCTGGATTTAAACCAACAGATCCTAAAAACCTCATAGCCAAATGCCAACCAGCATGAAGACCGAAAGGCAACCATAAGTTTCTGAATAATAGAAAAGCTTGAGCGAACAAAAAACCAGTTGCAAGTGAACTTATAATTGACATCCACCAAGCAAATTGATTGCTAAACCCAGAAAAATGCACAAGTCCAAAAATTACAGAAGAAATAATTACTCCGGTATTTTTAGAATAGCGCTGTTCAATAAGGTTTAAAAGAAACCCTCTAAAAAATGCTTCCTCAATAATTCCTGTCTCAATACAGATAATTATTGTATATAAAATGGCAGGAGCAAAAAATGATGTAGGATTAAAATTCCACGAGAAATCTGTGATTTCAAACCATCCCATGGATGACATTAACAGAATAGATATTATTTGAACTAAAAATCCTAAACTAATACCGATAAAAAGCTCTTTTAATCTACTTTTTTTGAAATCAAAACCAATATATAAGTTAGGTTTCTTTACTACATACTTTACTGTAAGATATATGGAAAGTAATACAATTCCAGATCTTAGAATTCTCTTGATAGAATCCCCAATAGATTCAGCCCAATTTTGAGCAACTGTTCCAGTTACTTCTGATAAACCAATATTGGGGGAAAACTTTAAAAATGAATCTACAACAACTAATTCGCCAAATATAATTAGAAGTATAACAACTAAAATTGACCAAATAAGTCGTGTCCCTTTTATTGAAAAGAGTATTGTGCTGATATTTAAATTCTTCATTCCAATTTTCTTTATTGTTCTAATATTTTAAATTGCATTTTTTCGACCAGATTATAAGCAATGTATGTTATATAGAACACAAGGTTAACAAATTCAAGGTTAGTACATCAAAAGAATATTATTCATATTTCAATGACGTAGAAGGATTAGTTCTGGCAACCTTTATTGATTGCAAATAGAGAGCAATTAGGGCAATTATGGAGGTTATAACACCTGATAATACTATTAATCCAACTCCAATATCTATTCTATAAGCAAACTTCTGTAGCCAAATTGACATAAAATAATACGCTACTGGTATTGAAACAATAAATCCTATTATTGTTAAAATAATAAACTCACGGGAAAGATGTAAAAAGACTTCGGTAAAGCTTGCTCCCTGAACCTTTCTTATGGCTATCTCTTTTATTCTCCTCTCATTTATATAAGAAATCAAGCTAATTAAACCAAGATATGATATCAATAGTGCAAGAATTGTGGAAACTGAAAATATTTTACTAATCTTTCTTTCATTATCATAATATGATCTTATTCTATCTTCCAGGAAAAAGTAGTTAGTTATTCTCGCTAGATTCAATTCTTTACATTTATTTTCGATATAATTAATAGACTCTTTAATGTTAGTTTTCTTCAATGAAAGATTTAGAATTCTAAATCTTTCAGGATTGTATACCAGGGCTAAAGGATCTATGTCATAATGCAAGGGTCTAAAATTAAAATCCTTAACTACACCTATAACTTCTTTCTTATATTCTTCTCCCCTCCCCCCGGATTCGAGAATTTTCCCGATCGCATTTTGCGGATTATTCCACCCAAAAGCTTTTGATGCAGTCTCATTAATTATTATAGTATTGTTAATATCAGCTCCAGTTGAGGGATTAAATGACCTCCCGGCAATTACTTCAATTTCATATTCAGTAATATAATCTGGATCAACCGGATAATGAACCACATTATTCTCTATAAATTCTTGTCCATAAAGTCTAGTTGTGATAAAGCTATTTGCTCCAATTATAGTAGTGCTTGCTGATGCTCCGGTAATGCTTGGGTTATTAAGAAACTCATTCTTTACCATCTCATAATCGGTCATGGTATTTACCCGCAATATTACTTTATCAGAGATTTCTATGCCCATATCTTTATTACTTAAATAGCTCATCTGCTTATATACAATTATACTTACAAGTACAAGAAGAGTTGTTACTGATAATTGAAGTGTAATAAAAACTTTGCGAAAGACTATTCCAGAATTACTTTTTGAAGACAGATTGATGTTCTTACCGCTAAATGCTCTATTTGAATATAATGCAGGTAAAAAACTACAAATACAAAAAACTACAAATAATACAAGAATAATAAATGCTATATTCTCGAAACGCACAATCTCAGATAGAGTGAAATTACGATCAGTCAGATATGTATAAAAAGGGGATATAGCAAGTGTAAGTATCATGGAACTAAAAAATCCAAAAACAACCAGTATGCCAGACTCAAGTGCATTAGCAATAAACAGTTGCCTTGTTGATGAGCCTAAAATCATTCTAATAGTGTTCTGCTTAAAGGAGCGAGTTACTTTTGCTGTGCTTAAGAATACAAAATTTATACAGGCTATAACCAGAATCAAAATACTTACACCAAGAATTGTATATAAGGTCTCTAGACTATTACCAGCATCAATAACTGAAGATGTATGAAGTTTATTAATTGGTTCTAAAAACGAGAAGAACTCCCAGTTATGACTATCCATATACTCTTTGTTATATTTATGAGATATATTTCTGATTTTTTTCTCAAACTCCTCCTCATTTACCTTTGGTTTCAGCTTAATAAAAGTAGGACCAAAGAAATCAGTCCAATTATCCATGTTTGTGGGCAAAACTCTAAAATTGTAATCTGAGGTAATAAATGAGTATTTTAATGATGAATGAGTGTTTTTTCGAGAGTCACTCACAACACCTTTTATGAAATAATCAATCCCATTAAGATTTATCACCTCGTTAATTGGATTATTCTCTTTAAAGTACTTCTCAGCAATAGATTCCGTTATTAACACAGCATTAGGCTTACCGATAATATCTTCCGGGTTTCCTTCCTGAAAACTAAAATCGAGTATCTTAAAAGCTTCGTCTCCTGCATACAGCAGCCTCCCTTCAACTAAAATTTCACCATCTCTATCTACTGAGGTTGTGGAACCTCTACTGAATATCCTTGAGACATACTCCACCTCCGGGTAGTCTTTAGCCAGGGCGCCTGGTAAAGCTCCTGGTGTGTTACTCCAAAGGAACTCCGATCCTGCCATATTAACTTCCATCCCAATCCGATAGATCCTATCAGAATCGTCCCAAAAATCATCATAACCAAGTTCATATGAAACATAGTTGAAAGCTAGGATTGTGCATGTGAAGCCGATCGCCAGAGCTACGACTTTTGCAAGTGAAAAGTACTTTTCTAAAATGAAATTCCTTAAAATAACAATAAGATTGCTTCTCATAAGTGAGACTTTTTTAAAGTGATTTAACAAAATATCAATGGCATCTGGATCAGACCACTGAACATTACAATTTTAGTAAAGACCAAATATGCATATTGAATGCTGCTCTCTACATGCTTTCATTTTCAGGTCAATTGCAGATCATTTAGACTAAAACCTTTAAGATTTACAATAAAGATTAAATGACTCATATTTGAGGGAAATTGTAATTAGCCTATTATGATATATTCATTGAAAGACTTAGTATCTATTGATTATCGCAGGATCAATTACGAAAGGTCACTTTTAGAGTGCCTAAAAAACCATTGGAAGGGGTGTAATTATGTTTAGAAACAGACTATATATTATTCTTTTTGCCCAGATAGGAAATCGTTATAGTAGATTAGATCACCGTCCCTATCACTTAAAATCACTTCATCGATTCTTCCCGTACCAAGAAATGAAATATGGAATCCATATATTGTATCAATTGGTTCCTTATAGATAAGTTTGAAGATCTCGGTTGAATTATCGAATATCGAAACATTCTTATTTATATTATCAATTGTGATATTCATCCAACTATAAACATTTGTTGTAAACATTGATAAATCGGTAGTATTACCTTTTAGATAAATATCACTAAATCGCAAATCGTTATCTTTTTCAAATCCTGACCCAGCGAATGCTACAAATGATCTTTGACCACCAGTGACAAAACCAATATGAAACTGCGGATAAGGATAGTTATAAATACTATCTGATTTAAGCTTTATCTGGAATCTGAAATTATTTGGATCAATATCCAAAGGGTCTGTTACAAAATAATACTGAGTAAATAGACTTCCACCAATACTAACGTCAGAATCTTTTAGCATCTTACTATTTAAACTAAGAAATCCTTCCTGGTAAATTTCATCGCTTGAATAGAACTTCCTTACTGAAGGGGTGTTTTGCTGATCGTACTCGTAAATAATTGAAATCCAATCCTGTGTTTTAATAAAAACTTCCATGGTGTCCATAATTCTATCACCATAGTATAGACCAGTTTGAAACTTTCCAGGATATTGGAAGATATAATTGAAAATTTCGGAATCAACTCTTACGACCTTATTCGACCTTATACTAGGTGAGAAATTTATATCTTCTTGTATTTTCCCTTTTGATGCAAATTTAAAATCTACATTTGCTGGAATTGTGTCAATCTCATAAAACTTTCCAACAAACTTCAGGTCTACATCTTTTGCAGGTATGAATATCCAAAACACCATCACCAAGCCAATTATCACAACAAAGAAAAGGTACTTTACAATAGGATTTTTCCGAGTGTTAAGGGATTTGTATCCTTGATCAATTTGAGGGTACTTTGTGTTGCCTTTCTCTGAGCAATTTTTCTTAAAATCATACCAGTCTTTATATCCAGCATAAACAGACAATGCATTAAGTGTACCCGGGTGTGGCATTGAGTCGTTCTTATCCTTCCATATTCTTCTTAAGGTTGAAAGACTTAATAGTATTGCGCTTTCGGTATAGATAAGGTCGATTAAGCTTATATAATCTCTTTGCTTCCACTTGTCCGCTGCACCAAGTTGGGATTTATCTTCAATTTGCCTTCTTAATTCCAGCAAAAATATTGACTCATCTTGTTGCATGATTCTTTGATTCTCTGTTATTGCACAATTAGTTAAATCCTCCAATTTTTAAAGCTATGAAAACTGCATGTCTATATTATACAATATCAAGTACCTGCATGAAATAATTGAAGAACAATTTTTCTTCTTATAAAAATATGCACAATAATTGAAAAAGCACAAGGAAAACTTTAATTAAGATGCTGATTGTAATGCCTCCTACTAAAATCAGATTATCAATTGAGGAGATTAATAACAATGTCCTCAATCCATATTCCTTAAAAACCAGGCTTAAAACCTAATAATGAAAATCTAATACTTAACCCGTTATAAATCTTAAAATACCGACATTAGTCATTATTCTATAACAAGACCTCCTGTATAGAAAAAACTTCGATCTTATCCTCTATAGGAAACTCTTTAATCCACTCAGCAAGTGCTTCATCTTTCAATGATTTATCTCCAACATCATTGATTATTGGGATTGATATAAGGCTAGTCAGGAAATTTCCATTTAGCGTATATTTTACAATAAACCTTACCACGATAGTTGTCTGAAAATTATATAGTCAATTGTAAAACTACATAAATTGAAAATCTGCTTTGGAAATAAAATAGGTTTAATATCATTTCATTTCCAAGTCATATAAAGAAAACCAGAAACTGACCAAAACTAGTTGGATATCTTCCTTAAATAAAATGAGGAAGATTAATATTAAAATAAATATTGATAGTCCATTCTCTAATTCATTTTTAATAAATAACCTGTAAATCGAAATAACTTATCCCCATTTTCATCATATTCTATTGCAACTGAACAACCACCCTGGCGATCTTTATCTAAAAAATAAGCTAAATCATCAGAAATGATTCCTAAACTATACTGAGCAACTTGTTTTTGTTTGCCGTCAGCTAAACCTGGCCAGTTAAAAGCTTAAAATTAAAGGATACTTTCATGAATTCAAAGAAGTATTCTGTAATCCATAATTGGTTCTCCTTTTCGATAGAGTTTGTTGCTTGATATATTGTCTTCATTCTTATATTTCCTTTCCATTCCAAAGTAAACATCGGCCGGAGTTTCGTATTTATAGATTCGTGATAGCGATGGTTGTTATAATATTCAACAAACTCTGCTATCCGGGGACACCCTCACCGTGACGTGCACCCACGACCAGAGCATGCGCGACCTCCAGTCAGTCTGTCAGAGCTTATTAACTCTGGAAGGAGGATATTTAAACCGATCTGCTGCTTAGAGAACAATATGTGCTGGACTGGTTATTAGGTCCCTGCTCTTAAGTATTCTATAGACACTGGATTCACTGATAAACCAACCCTTTATGTCAGTAACATGAAAGCAAACTCCCTCGGTGTGAATATACTGCTGAGAACCGAAGAAAAGAGATGGCTGTCAGAAGGATCTTTGGCTCAACTCCTGCCGGGATATTAAAACTTTACTCTTATGAGTTTTCAAAATGGATTATCATATCGCTAATAATTGCATGGCCTGTATCATACGTGATAATAAATAAATGGCTACAGAATTTCATTTATCATACTAACATTGGAGCATTTGCTTTTGTTTTTTCTTCAGCAATGGCCATTATAATATCAGCATTCTCCGCGGGTAGCCATTTAGTAAAGTCTGCTTTTACCAATCCGGCACAATCTCTTAGGAATAAATAACTAATTATGAGTTA
Organism: uncultured Prolixibacteraceae bacterium; assembly: GCA_964550505.1. Taxonomy (GTDB): domain Bacteria; phylum Bacteroidota; class Bacteroidia; order Bacteroidales; family CAZJZP01; genus CAZJZP01. The sequence goes on from CAZJZP010000084.1 coordinate 7,137, forward strand.
ATAATAGTATGCCTCAGTACATCAGATTTCCAGACTCACGCAGGCACTCGTGACATAATTACTAATACTATATCCTGCTTAACTTGCTAGCATCCAGAGTCAGGTCATTTGTTAGATTGCCCGTATTTCTATTAGTGTTGGTTACGAACATCATTAAATGGACTTCATCTTCCGCAACAGGCCTATGAGAAATGCCTCTAGGGACTAATATAAACTCACCTGAATTGACGATAGCAAATCTATCTTCAAATTCAAGTTTGAGAGTTCCTTTGATTACCAGAAACATCTCATCTTCATTATCGTGTTCGTGAAATGGAAAATCACCCATAATTTTCACAAGCCTTATTTGTTGATCATTCAATTCAGCAACAATACGTGGATTCCATTGGTCATCAATAAGTTCGAACTTTTCAGCAATATTTATCTTTTCCATAATTAGATTGAAGTTTTAATATGCAATTAATTTTTGAGTTGTATAAATAAGATCATGATAAATATCCTAACAATACTGATAACTCAGAATTCATTCTTCATTTAAATCCCGTTCACTTCGAGAGTAATATTGTTCGTGACCTTAAAGTAATATTCCCAAAAACTAATTTTATTGAAAGCTCCCAAAAAGGAATAACGGCTGCGACTGAAGGGAGCAGTCGTAATTCCCAGGTTATAGATTTCTCGATTCTCTAAATGACAGACCCAAACGCAACAGGGGCTTTAAACCTGATATGGCTTACCACTGTAGGAATAACGGCTGCGACTGAAGGGAGCTGTCGTAATTCCCTTTACAAGTTTCTTTAATCTATCCCATTGTACTTAAACTTATAAGTTTGAGTATTCCCATCCGGAAAGAACCATTTTATGGTAGAAAGGTTGCTATTTTCATCATAGGTAAATTTAATCTCTGCAACAAATCTGCCTCCCTCAAAAACAGCTGATTCAACCCTGTCATAAATATCATGAGAGAATTCCAGGCTACCGCTAAGCCAGTTGTCAAAGTTCACCCATTTGCCTGATACCAGTTTTCCGCTTGGGTCATACTTGTAATCTTCTCTTGCCCTCGCTCCTATTATCTGAATGCTTTTAAGATAGGTCAGAACAAATAGCTAACCCACTGCCATCCACCCTAAGCTATATTAACATAATGCAATTCATTATAGGCAAATACGCCAGTAAATTCTGTCCCCGAGGACTCGGGGTTAACATAAAATCAGATATAAGCGCTGCTAAGCAGACTATATCGGTATCGATTTTATGTTAAAAGAATTTACGGATACAAATCCTTTCCAGAATTTGCCTCCAGCGCCTTTTCCGTTGCCTATAATGCGATATTATGCTAAATAGTGTTGCAGGTTCCAGGTTGCTAGTTCCAAGTTGTGCGGTGGCTTAACCTCATCAGAATTGTATATTTGATCCTGGACTGTACCGTTTACCGAATTATTAGTTGAGCGTTCGGCTAAAGCCTCACTGTTGAGCGTCCGGAGGTTTCGGGACTGTTTAGCGTTCAGCTATCGCTTCACTGTTTAGATTGTCATTTCGACAGAGTGCAGCGACGAGAAATCTAAAACTCTATGCATAAGAAAGGCATTTGATTTAAGATTCCCGATTAACGATTCTCGATTCCAGATCTGTTCGCCTTCCAGGCGATTAAGGATACACCGAACTACTAAATTATCTTTCCCGTTAGTCGTTTGCCGTTAGCCAGTATTCTAACATTATGTTAAATAGAAATCAACAAACCACACATAACTAATTGATTATTAATACAATAAGTACATAGTAGTTCCAACTTTCTGATCTTCAACCACTTCACAAATCAAAAATCCTTGTTCGATATTCGTAGATCTCATTCCTTTGCCTATAATTAGCACTATATTAAATAGCCGCGCTCTTACCCAAAACCTAAGAATTTCTGCTTTTGATAAATAATTTATAAAACCATCTATTCTTCGGTTGCCAATTCTCCCCTACCCTCGTTTCAATTATTATTCCTTCGCTTTTTTGCCTGCGCTCTACAAGAGTATTTGCAAACTCGCTTCACTCGTTTTGCACTACACTTGCTCACCCGTCTCTCCTTTTCTTAAGAATATCATTCTGGAGTGACAAATAGTTACTT
>CAZJZP010000085.1:0-9191 GCA_964550505.1 uncultured Prolixibacteraceae bacterium
TGCGTCTACAGAATCAACCCCCATGCTATAAACATATCCAATATCTCCTTCTTCATTCCATGCAGTCCCAAAACCGGAAGCATAATCATTGCCTGAGGTAGGCATATTAAGAAGTTTAGGTTCAAGCGTTTTTCTTGACCAATTTATGGTATCAGCGTCAAGCATACCTGAGTTAAGCACTAAGCGATAATTAGTGTCAGCACCTAAGGTGTATCCCATAACGTGAACTAATCCACTATCTGTAGCAGAAAAGCCATAACGGGGAAATAATTGATCAGCATCTGTTCCGGCAGTAATAGGTTCGTAAGCAAGATGGAAATTAGTACTGTCTAATTGTGCACTTCCAAAAGTGCTTTCTGCCCAAGAACCTGTTAGTAGAAGTGAAGGACAAGCAACAACACCAAAGGCATTACTAATAGAAGTATTTCCTCTAGGATTAAGAATTGCTCCTGAAGGATAACGGAACTTTTTTTGGCTGTCTGATAAAACAATATATTCCCAGTTTGATCCCATGTTGGATGTTAAGGATAATTTCATGTTATCTCCGCTGTTCCCATAACTACCACCACCGCGTGCAATATGCATTAGTAAGCCTAAGTTGCTGTTGTATGTCAAACAGTTAGACTCTGGCACTAAGGCTGTGTAAATATTTGCTGAACTACTAAATGGTGTTTTTACAACAGCTTTAGTATTGGCAAGATTTCCTGCAAAAGGTTTGGTAGGTAGTGCAGGCATTTCCGGTAGCATATCCGCAGTATTTTCAATCAATAAATTGGGATTGTGCGAAATGGCTTCTGTTAGGTTTTTTTGATTTTGAGCAAAGATTGTATTTGCTGCAAAAATCAAGATAAATAGAATAAAGAAATTTTTCATAAGCATTGTTTTTAAAATTTTTTGTAAAATTAATAAAATCTTCTTATATTTGAAAAATTTTATTAACAAAAAAACCCGAAAAAATGAAGAAAACTTTACTATTATTTGGTTTATTAATTGCTTTTGTTGGTGTTATGGCACAACAACAAGTCAGCGTAAAAGAATTAAAAAATTATGTTGATACAAAGCCAATTAGAACTAACGTTGATAAGGATATGCAAATGAGTACACCGCATAATCCTTATGTTATGAACCTAAAAGCAGGTTCTGAAACCATTTTAGGAATAACAAATTATGATTTACAGACTAACCAATCTGTTCAAAACAGAATTTATCGTTGGGCTGATGGTACTATTGGTGGTACATGGACAAAAGGGTCTTCTGCAGTTAGTTTTTCTGACAGAGGAACAGGATATAACTACTATGATGGTTCTTCTTGGGGAGCACAGCCAAGTGGAGCAATTGAAAGTGTTAGAACTGGTTGGCCTTCATATACTCCTCTTGGAACAAATGGAGAACTTGTTGTTTCTCATAATGGTACAACAGGCTTAGTACTTTCTACTAGATCTCCCAAGGGAACAGGTACATGGACACAAAGCACTTTGTTAGGACCTCCTGCTACTGATGGCACATCAACATCGACTTGTTTGTTATGGCCAAGAGCTGTTACTGTTGGTGATACAATACACGTGATTGCTTGTACCGAATCAGACCCTGGATATTTATGGCAAGGTGTACAAACTGCAATTGTATATTATCGTTCTTGTGATGGTGGAGCTAATTGGGATATCAGAGACAGCATATTACCGGGAATGGGATCTGCTGATTTTTATGGATTTGGTGGAGACTGTTATGCCTGGGCTGAACCTAAAGATGGTATCTTAGCCTTTGTTGCTGGTGATAATTGGGTGGATTTATTTATGATGAAATCTACTGATGGTGGAGCAAATTGGACAAAAACAACACTTTTTGACCATCCTTATCCTTTTTATAATGATGATGTGGTAACAGATACAATTTTTGTTTCTGATGGTTCCCTAGCTGCTGCAATTGATAATAGCGGAAACGTTCATGTGGCAACTGGTGTTATGAGAGTTCTTGATGAAACCATAGGTGATGAGCAAAGCTCCTATTTCCCCGGAACAGACGGAATCATGTATTGGAATGAAACCATGAGTTCTGTATTTACGGATATGGATCCAGAAGGACCTGATTCCACTTTTGTTATTGCAAGAAATATTGATACCGATTTTAATGATTCCATTTTAATTGTTGGTGGTATTGATGGAATTCCAAAATATTATTTATCTATGACATCTATGCCTCAACTGCTTATTGATGACAATGATGATATTTACTTAACATTTTCTTCTATTAGAGAAGATCTTTGGGATCTTGTTGCACAGCATTATAATCATGTTTGGGCAAGAAAATCTCTTGATGGTGGAGTAACATGGAGTGATTATACAGATTTAACACACGATAATATGCAAACTTACGACTATTTTGAATGTGTCTTTGCATCTGTAGCTCCTTTAAGTGATAATGATTTGCACTTTTTATATCAACGAGATGATCAACCAGGTTTGCACATTCGTGGAGATGAGGATCCTGCTTCTTTAAATGAGATTATTTATAGCGCATATCCTAAAGCAGATATTGGTATTCAAAATTGGACTTCTATTAATGAAAAGCCTGTCTTAAATGATGTTAGCGTATATCCTAATCCTGCTTCTGAAAACGCTCAATTAGTAATATCTGCTAATAAAGCTGCGGATATTCAAGTGCAGGTTTATAATATCATGGGACAATTAGTTAACACTTTTAATGATGAAATCATTACAGGAGGTGTGCATAGATTCACGCTTAATGTAGAAAGCCTTAAAACAGGTGTTTATTTCGTACATGTGAATACAGCTAATCAAAGTATCACTTCAAAACTAATCGTTCAGTAAACGTTTAATAATATCCAATATTAAAGCAGGAAGTTTTTTCTTCCTGCTTTTTTTTTGAATATAAGTTTTTGTACTATAAAGGTTTATATAAAAATAATTATTTTTCATCATATATTATTTGCTTTTCCTCTATAAATGTTTATATTTGTAGTGTTTTGATATCAAGGATTTCTTGCATCTAATTTTATGCTTGATTTCTTTGTTGCAAACCTAAGCTTAGTTATTTATGTACATAATTGACCTCTTAATAAGTAGTAGTTTATTATACATTATTTCGGCAATTTTTATCATTTTTTTGCTGATTTTTGTATTTGTACATTTTAAATATTTCAATTCGTATTTTAGCAGAAAATTTAAAAGACAGCAGCAAAGCATATTGTTAGAAAACAAAACATTGAAAGATTTAAATGATAGTTTAAGAAAAAATAGAAAAGAACTGGAGATTCTTAATAATGAACTTAATGCTAAAAATACCGAGTTAGAAAAAAAGGAAAAGGAATTAATAGGCATTAATCAAACTAAGGATAAACTTTTTTCTATTATCTCTCATGACCTTCGAAATCCTATTGCTTCCATTATTAGTTTGTCGAGATTACTAAAAAGAAATTATTCTGATTATTCAAAAGAGGAAATGCTTCATTTAATGGAAGATTTAGAATCTGTGGTTCTACGGATGAATACCCTTTTGGAAAATCTCTTGCAATGGTCAAGACTTAATAGAGGGAGTTTTCATATTAATGAAAAAAATATAAGAATTTCCAAAGCATTGGAGGAGATTATTTCATTAATGGAATATCAACTTAAAGCAAAATCAATAAGTATAGAAAACAATCTTAGTGAAAATTTATTTGTTTATGCTGATAGAAATGTCTTGGAAGTGATTTTTCGTAATCTTTTGTCAAATGCCATTAAATTTTCACATCCAGAAAGTAAAATTATACTTTCATCAAAAATCGACAGTGAGAATTATTGTGTAATTATGGTGCAGGATTTCGGTCTTGGAATGGATCAAGAAGATGTTAAACAATTGTTTAATGCTGAAACAATCATAAGTACTGTTGGCACAGCAAATGAAAAAGGAAGTGGACTAGGTTTGCAATTAGTAAAAGAATTGATTGACAAGTCTAACGCACGAATTACTGTTGAAAGCGTAAAAGATAAGGGAAGCACTTTTTACGTTTATTTACAAATGCCCAAACTTTCATAGATTATTTTTTTCTAAAAAAAAGCTTTAATTTTGCACTCAGAATAAACCCTTGTTTTTATGAAAAACACCGTTTTTTATTTGTTAATTCTATGTCTTTTTTTGTCTTGTAATAATAACAAAACAGAAGAAGAGTATTGGGAGAATGGGATGTTAAAATCCACTGTCGAATATAAAGACGAACTTAGACATGGAAAAGCAACTTATTACTTTAAAAACGGCAGTAAACAAAAAGAATACACCTATGTGGATGGGAAATTAGAAGGAATTACAAGACAATGGTCATACAAGGGTACATTAATGTCTTTCATAGAATTTTCCAATGATATGATGAATGGAAAAGCTTTGTATTATGATGATGAAGGGAAATTACAGGAAGAACTTCATTATAAAAATGACTCATTGCACGGTTTGTATAGATTGTTTTACCCTAACGGAGAAATTCAAATAGAAGGCGAGTATAAAAACGCCAAATTCCACGGGAAATGGAAATATTATGATTACACTACTGTTTTGGTGGGAGAAGCTGAATTCGACAATGGGAGTGGAATACAAAAAGCCTATCATCTTAATGGAAAATTAAAGCGCATTACCCACTATGTTGATAACGAAAAACAAGGTGAAGAAATCTGGTATGATGAAGAAGGAAAAATCATAAAAAAGATGATTTATGATGATGGCAAACTATTATCAGAAAATTGATTAAGCCAATTTGTTTAGCAAAAATCTTATACCTAATCAAGTTCCTACATATTAAAAAATGTTAATTCGCCTTTGTAAAAAGCAAAATTTTAGTATTATATTCGTTTTGTAGAGAAATATTATTACTTTTGTGTATAAGTCTAAATATATAGTAGAATACAAGATATCGAGAGATGGCAGAAGATAAATCAAAATCAGTTAAATCAGTTCGTGGAATTGTGGACGAATTGTTTCCTGTATATCAAATACAAACAAAAGAATCTAATTTTGTGAAAACAGGATTTATTGGCATCGACAAATTATGTGGGGGCTTTCGTAAAGGAAATTTGCACACCATTGCCGTTCGTCCTGGAATGGGAAAAACCGCTTTTTTACTTTCTTTGATAACCAATATTTCTGTTATTCACAGTAAAAAATTGGCTGTCTTTTCCCTTGAAAGAAAGGCAGAAAGCCTTATTAAACGTCTTGTTGAAGGAGAAACAGGATTTTCTTACAATGCTATTCAGGATGAAACAATTCCTCAAGACACTTTACAGCACACCAAAGCCTTAATTAATACAATTTCAAATGCACAGATTTTTATCGATGACGCCCGCTTATTAAGCATTCAAGAATTTAAGGAAAAAACAAGCAGTTTAATTAAGGAGTTTGATATTGATATCGTTTTTATTGACTATCTTCAATTAATGCATAGTACTTATGAGCAAGGTCAAGATAAGGAAAAAATGAAGGAAGATATTGCCAAAGCATTAAAAGAATTGGCTAAAGAAATGGATATTCCTATTGTTATTTTTTCTCAGATTAATAAAGTTTTAAATTTACCCGGCGATGAAAAAAGCATACTCTTAAAAGACCTAAATAAAGGAGTGGCAGAACATTCAGATAGTGTTTTCATTATCTTCCGTTCTGACTATTTTCAACTGGATTTTGACCTGAGTATTGCCGGAGGAGAACATAAAGCTCTTGCAGAAATAATTATTGCAAAACATCCGGGATTTCAGAAAAAAGAACGTGTTACCGTTCAGTTTTTGGAATCAATAGACCGTTTTGTAGATTTAAAATAAAAATTTATTATGGCACTTATTTTCGAAGAACATCTCAAAAACGAAGCAGTTGAAGACGTAGCAAGAAAAATGATGATTGCTGCACGTACAGCTCCTAAAGCCAGAGGTATAGACAATATCGTTCAATTGCTGGCTACAGGAAAAGAAGTAGAAATTATTGCTGATAAAATGAGAGAAATCGGCGAAAAAGCAAAACAAGATTTTTTCTTGCGTGATGCAGACAATCTTCTACAAGCTCAGATTCTATTCCTTATTGGAACAAAAATTAATTCCTTGAATCTGAAAAAATGCGGACTCTGTGGTTTTTCTAATTGCGCCGCTAGAGAAAAAAAGGATGTTGTTCCTTGCGCATTCAACACTGGAGACCTTGGTATTGCAATCGGTTCAGCGGTTAGCATTGCTGCTATGCATCATGTAGATAACAGAATTATGTACACCGCTGGTCTTGCTGTTGTTGAATTGGAATTATTAGGACAAGAAGTGAAAATTGCATACGGAATTCCTCTTTCCGTTTCCTCTAAAAATCCTTTTTTTGATAGAAAATAAAATACTAGCCTTAAAGAAAAGAACCTCCCCTTTTTTAGGGAAGGTTTTTTGGGGGTAGGATTTTTAAAAAAGCACTATACTATACTTGTAGTAGGAATGAAATTCTTTGATGACAAAGATAATTCAATAATCATGCCATCTGGGTTAATCTATGCTTAAATTAGGTTAAATTTCAGTTAAACAACTTGTGTAAGCTTAATTTTTACTTATTTTTGATTTTGAATTTTTAATATCCGCATTTTGAAAAGACCATTTATTGTAATTATTTCTATCCTAATGGCACTTGGTCTGTCAGTTATTATTATTATTCAAATTATGTGGATTAAGAATGCCACAAAAATACAAAATGAACAATTTGATAATAAGGTAAATACCGTTATGAATAAGGTGGTTGAAAAATTGGAGTCGGCAGAAGTTATTTTGTTCTTTTCACAATCTTATGGCGGATTAGTTTCGGATTCTACTTACAAAGAAGAAGCAGAAAAATTAGCGCAAATAATATCTTACTTCGTTAATGATACAGCCTTATATCAAGAGCAGAGAGCATTACAAGGAGATTTTTTATACGACACTATTATTCCAATATCTAAGGCTGATGTTAAAGCATTTAAACAACACATGGACATGCCCGACGATGAGGAAAATTACGCCTCTGAATTGCAAACAGATGTTGATTTATCTGGCTATTATCTCCAACAAAGGGTTAGCAATCAGACAGAAAAAATTAGTGCTTTTATGAATAAGATGCTTTATTCTTATAATGTCCAAAATCAACTTATCCACGAAAGAATTGACCCTGATTTGCTCGATGATTTTATTGCTGAAGAACTGCAAAACAATAATATCGATCAGCCTTACGATTTTGCTGTTATTTCTGCTATTGATAGTAGTATTGTTTTTGCATCTGAGCATTTTGACACAGCATTTATCGACTCAAAATACAATACTCGTTTATATCCTGGTGATGTTTTCCGAAAACCTTATCGCTTAATTCTACATTTTCCACAAAAAGATTACCTCATATTTAAACCTATTTCCTTTTTACTTTTTGCATCCTTAGGTTTTATTCTGATACTTGTCATACTGTTTTCTGTTAGTATTTACGTAATGATTAGGCAACGAAAAATATCGGAAATCAAGAATGCTTTTATAAATAATATGACGCATGAGTTTAAAACACCTATTGCAACCATAAGATTAGCAAGCGATTCTATCAGCAATCCAAATGTGCTTCATCATCCAGAAAAAGTCAAACATTTTTCTGAATTAATTAATAACGAAACCAAACGAATGAATACGCAAGTGGAAAAGGTATTACAAATGGCTTTGGTTGAAAAAACGCAGTTTACGCTAAAAAAATCCAAACATTTTGTTCATGAAATGATTAATAAAGTATTGAACAATATGAAATTGCAAATCGAATCCAAGCATGTAAATATTAGCTTTGATGATCAGGCTTCAAATGATGCTATTTTTACGGAAGAAGTCCATTTTTTGAATATGATTTCCAATTTAATAGATAATGCAATAAAGTATGCTAAGGATAAACCAGAAATTTGCATCACCACAAAAAATATAGAAAATTTAATACTAATACGAATCGAAGACAAGGGTATTGGAATGAGCAAAGATGCACAACAAAGAATATTTGATAAATTTTATCGTGTGGAATCCGGTAATGTGCATAATATTAAGGGATTTGGATTGGGATTAAGCTATGTGAAAGCTATAGTGGATGCGCATAACGGACAAATTAGCGTAAAAAGTGAAGCAGGAAAGGGGAGTTGTTTTGAAATTTCATTAGCTTTGTGTACAAAATAAACAATGAAGATGATTTCTAAAATATATTGCTATGAATAAAATATTATTAGTAGAAGATGATATGAGTTTTGGATCTGTTTTAAAATCCTATCTTGAAATCAATGATTTTAAAGTGGAATGGATTAATGATGGCAGTGAAGCTCTAGCCGCTTTCAAAAAAGAAGAATTTGATATTTGTTTGCTTGATGTAATGTTGCCCCACGTTGACGGTTTTACTATTGCAGAGCAAATCCTTATGGAAAACCCTGATGTTCCCTTTATTTTCCTTACAGCAAAAAGCTTAAAAGAAGATGTGTCCAGAGGATATAAACTGGGTGCCGATGATTATATCACCAAACCGTTTGATTCGGATGTTCTTATCATGAAAATCAATGCAGTATTAAAGCGTAACCGACAACATCAAGCAAACATAAGTACTGATAAGGATGAATATCAAATAGGAATCTTTCATTTTCTTTTCAGCGAAAGAATTCTTACTAATACCAAAACAAATGCAAAAAAAACCCTTTCGCCAAAGGAAAGTCAATTATTGAAACTGCTGATGGATTACAAAGAAAGTGTGTTGAGTCGTGCGCTAGCCTTAAATACAATTTGGGGAAATGACGGATATTACACCACCAGAAGTATGGATGTATATTTAACTAAATTGCGAAAACATTTAAGCGAGGATCCGAATATCCAAATTGTCAATATCCACGGTAGCGGATATGTCTTGAAAACAGCAGCAACTAATTAGCATTAGTTGGCAATCCTAACAAACAGCGTTTTCAGGGACGTAGTCCTGATGTCTTCGTTGAACAAAGTTTTCTGAAACAGGCAAAGGGGCGTAGCCCTGATATCTTTTCTAATCATAGTAAATGTAAAAAATTAATACCATTTTGATGTCCATTTACGGGAAACACAAATTGCACGTATAGTTGGGTGTATGTATTTGCCATTGGTGTTAAGATTTCAGGACTACGTCCCTTTTGATTTTATTTGTTTCTTTTGTTTACGAAGACTTCAGGGCTAACGCCCCTCAGTAGA
>CAZJZP010000086.1:0-5822 GCA_964550505.1 uncultured Prolixibacteraceae bacterium
CACCCCACAAATATAGTCTTTTTTCCCTTAAAAGAGAAAAAGCCCCTAAAAAGGAGCCTTTGCTGTGTATTTGTTTTGCTTTTTTACTTCATTATTTCTGCAAAATATTTGTAGAACAGCGGAATGGTTTCTATTCCTTTGTAGAAGTTAAATAAAGGATAGTTTTCGTTAGGAGAGTGGATAGCGTCTGATTCTAAGCCAAATCCCATTAAAACAGATTTTATACCCAATATTTCTTCAAAACTGGAAATAATCGGAATACTACCACCGCTTCTCACAGGAACAGGAACTTTTCCAAAGCTTTCTGTATATGCTTTTTCTGCTGCTTTATAGCCTGGAATGTCGATAGGACAAACATAGCCCTGACCACCGTGTAAATATTTCACGTTTACTTTAACAGATTTAGGCGCAATGCTTTCAAAATGCTTTTTGAAAAGCTCTGCTATATTGTGGTTGTCCTGATTGGGAACCAAACGAGTGGAAATTTTAGCGTAAGCTTTAGAAGGAAGTACGGTTTTCGCACCTTCTCCGGTATAACCTCCCCAAATTCCGCACACATCAAATGAAGGACGAATTCCAGTACGTTCGCCGGTTGTGTAGCCTTTTTCTCCATGTAATTCTTCCACATCAATGGCTTTTTTGTATTCTTCTTCGCTGAATGGTGCCTTTGCCATCATTGCTCTTTCTTCGGCAGATACTTCCAACACATCATCATAGAAACCGGGGATGGTGATTTTATTGTTTTCATCTGTCATTTGAGCAATCATATCACAAAGAGTGTTTATTGGATTGGCAACTGCTCCGCCAAATAAACCGGAATGCAAATCACGGTTAGGTCCAACAACTTCTACTTCCCAGTAAGAAAGTCCGCGTAATCCTGTTGTGATGGAAGGAATATCTTGTGCAATCATGCCAGTGTCAGAAACCAAAATAATATCAGCTTGCAATTTATCGTAATGTTCTTTACAGAATTTTGGTAAACTTGGAGAACCAATTTCTTCTTCGCCTTCCAGCATAAATTTCACATTACATTTTAAATTGTTGGTTTTCACCAAGGCTTCAAAAGCTTTCACGTGCATAAAAGCTTGTCCTTTATCATCGTCGGCACCTCTTGCCCAGATTTTACCATCTTTTACAACAGGCTCAAAAGGATCGCTATTCCACAAATCGATAGGGTCAACAGGCATCACATCGTAATGTCCGTAAACTAAAACAGTAGGATAAGAAGCATCGATTATTTTTTCCCCATAACAAATGGGATTTCCTTCGCTTGGAAGCACTTCCGCTTTGTCAACACCAGCTGTTAACAGATGTTCTTTTTTGGTTTCAGCCATTTTAATCATGTCATCCTTGTGTTCTTTTTGCGAACTGATAGAAGGAATTCTGATAAGTTCAAATAATTCCTCTAAGAAGCGGTCTTTGTGCTCTTCAATGTAATTTTTCACTTGTTCCATAATACAATATTTAGGTTTATATTTTTCCATAAAATTACAAAAAACTCTTGAAATAGCATTTGTTTTTGATAATAATTCTTTGCGATTTCTTTTTTCTTATCGTATTAACACAAGTTGAAACTGCCTAAATTCAGTGCATTACGGCTTCTTGTGCAATAAAAAAGAGCTAATTTAAAATACGAAAGAGAAGCAGCTGTTTTTTTTGATAAATAAAAAACTTGTATTTTTGTAGTTATTAATTGCGAAATAGAAAAACATAGAATTTTTTTCGTTTTGCTAAATAGGATAAATATATAAGCTTAATTAAATACAATAAATAAAATGAAAAAAATAAAGATTGCAATCAATGGTTTCGGTAGAATTGGCCGATTAAGTTTTAGAATTTTAAATCAAAAGGAAGAAGTTGAAATAGTTGCTATCAACGATCTTACTGATGCCAAAATGTTGGCGCATTTATTAAAATATGATTCCGTACACGGAAAATTTCAGGGAGATGTTCAATCAGAAGGCGATTTTCTTGTTGTAAACGGGAAAAAAATCAAAGTTTATGCGGAAAGAGACCCGCAAAACCTTCCATGGAAAGAATTAGGAGTTGATGTGGTAATAGAAGCAACAGGGGTTTTCCGAAAACGCGAACAAATGCAAAAACATATTGCAGCCGGAGCTTCAAAAGTTTTACTTACTGTTCCTGCCGCCACTAAAGAAGATGTGGATGCAACCATTGTGATGGGCGTTAACGATAATAAGTTGAAGGCATCTGACATTTTTGTATCAAATGCTTCCTGCACTACCAATTGTTTGGCTCCAATTGCTAAAATCCTTCATGAGAATTTTGGTTTGGAATCAGGTATTTTAAATACCATCCACTCTTATACTAATGATCAGAATATTCTGGATTTACCGCATAAAGATTACAGAAGAGCGAGAGCCGCAGCCATGTCTATTATTCCAACAACAACGGGAGCAGCAAAAGCAGTTTCTTTGGTTATTCCGGAATTAGAAGGAAAACTACACGGAATGGCAATGCGTGTTCCAACTCCTGATGGTTCGGTGGTTGACTTAAGCTGTGTCTTATCCAGAAATGTTACCAAAGAAGAAGTAAATAATGCAGTGAAAAAGGCTGCTGAAAATGAATTAAAAGGAATTGTAGAATATACAGAAGATCCTATCGTTAGTGTCGATATTGTAGGAAATACACATTCTTCTATTTTTGATGCAGACTTAAGTTTAGTAATGAATGGGAATTTAGTAAAAATTATTTCCTGGTACGATAATGAATATGGATATTCTTGTCGTGTTGCCGATTTGGCAATAAAAATGGGAAGACAATAAAATAAAAAACCCGCCGAGGCGGGTTTTTTTTATGCGTTTAGCTTTCTATGCTTCTATTTTTTCTTGTATAATTTTGTATGCATCTTGTGCGATAACCAATTCTTCATTAGTAGGAACAACAAGTGCTTTTACTTTGGAGTTTGGAGTAGAAATATCAGCGAGTTTTCCCCTTAAACCGTCATTGGCAGCTTGATTGAATTCCAATCCTAAAAACTCCATGTTTTCGCATACATTTTTTCTAACATTACTATCGTTTTCACCAATTCCACCAGTAAAGACGATAATATCAACTCCACCCATAGCCGCAGCGTAGGAGCCAACATATTTTTTCACCCGATAAGAAAACATTTTTAGTGCTACTTCAGCTCTTTTATTACCTGAATTTGCTGCTTTTTCTATATCGCGCATATCATTAGAAATGCCGGATACTCCTTTTAATCCGCTTTGTTTATTTATCATATTATTAGCTCCAGCAACGTCTAGGTTTTCTTTGTCCATTACATAAAATAAAGCACCTAAATCCAAATCGCCGGTTCTTGTTCCCATCATTAAGCCTTCTACAGGAGTAAGTCCCATGCTGGTATCAACGGATTTTCCGTTTTTAACGGCAGCAATAGAAGAACCATTTCCTAAGTGGCAGGTAATGATTTTCAGTTGATTATAATCTTTGTTTATAAATTTAGCAGCTTGTTCTGATACAAATTTATGGCTTGCGCCGTGAAAACCGTATCTTCTCACTCTGTGTTTTTCATACATTTCGTAAGGTAGGGCATATAAATATGCGTAATCTTCCATAGTTTGGTGAAAAGCGGTGTCGAATGTTCCGCACTGTGTAACTTCTGGAAGTAGGTTTTTCATTGCATAAATCCCTTTTAGATTTGCAGGGTTGTGCAATGGTGCAAGATCAACACATTCTTCCATTTTTGCAATTACTTCATCGGTAATTTCAACTGAGCCGCTAAAACGTTCAGCTCCGTGAACAACACGATGACCCACTGCATTTATTTCGTTTTTATCTTTTATCACGCCGTGATTACTGTCCAATAAAGCTTTTAAAACCTCATCAATTGCAATAGTGTGGTCTTTAATTGGCAGGGTGTTTTCGTATTCTTTGCCGTCTTTGGTTTTATGAGAGATAATGCCGTCATCAAGACCAATTCTTTCCACCAGCCCTTTTGCCAGCAAATCGTCATTGTTAGACATATCTAATAGTTGATACTTTAGTGATGAACTTCCGCAGTTTAATACTAAGATTTTCATTTGTTTGATAATTTATTAGGTTATTTATCTTGTTTAATTATTGTTTTGCACTTGCTTGATTAACGGTAATGGCAACTAAATTCACAATATCATCAACAGAGCAACCCCTGGATAAATCATTGATAGGTGCTGCCATTCCTTGAAGAACAGGTCCTACGGCTGACGCTCCAGCGAGGCGTTCTACTAATTTATATGCGATATTTCCTGTTTCAAGATTTGGGAAAACCAAGATATTTGCTTTTCCGGCAACAGGGCTTTCCGGTGCTTTTTTCTTGCCGATAGCTTCAATGATGGCGGCGTCAGCTTGCATTTCGCCGTCAATCATAAAAGTGGGTTCCATTTCTTTGGCAAGAGCAGTGGCTTTGACCACTTTATCTACTCTTTCGTGCTTTGCACTGCCTTTAGTTGAGAAACTCAACATGGCAATCCGAGGTTCTATTCCTGCTATGCTTAGGGCTGTGTGGCCGCTGCAAACAGCTATTTGAGCTAATTCCTCTGCTGTGGGTTCGGGATGTACAGCACAATCCGCAAAAATCATAATTCCATCATCTCCCCATTTTTTGTCTTTCATAATCATGATAAAAGCTCCCGACACCACGTTGATTCCTGGTAAGGTTTTGATGATTTGAAAGGCAGGTTTTAGCACATTTCCTGTAGCGTTATCTGCGCCTGCCACTTCTCCGTCAGCATCTCCGTTTTTAATAATTAAAGTACTGAGATAAAGCGGGTTTTCGACTAGTTTTTCTGCTTCAGCACGTTCTAATCCTTTAGCTTTTCTAATTTTAAGCAAAAGCTGGATATATTTCTCTTTATTTGGATGAGTAAGAGGGTCAATAATTTCGGCTTTGTTGATGTGTTGAAGATTGTGTTTCTGAGATAATGCTAAGATTTCTTCTTTATTCCCAATTAAAATAAGCTGAGCAATTCCTTTTTGTAAAATGATATCTGCAGCTTTGAGCGTACGCTCTTCTGTTCCTTCCGGCAAAACTATTTTTTTGGGATTTTTAATAGCCTTGTCGTGTATAGATTGTATTAAATTCATTGTAAGGTGTTAGTTATAAAATATACATCTGAAATATAAAAGATGTAAATGTATGCATTTTATGTTTTTTTAACAAAAAAAAACCAAGAAAAATAACAGAATTTATTCTAGAATTTCCAATAATTGTTGATATACTTGGGTTTTGCGTTTTGCAAGCTGCATTTTACAACTTTGTTCTGCGTTTATTGCGCCTCCGAAATAATATCGTTGAATCCATGGAACAGTAGCTAAAAGAGCGTCAAGAATATGGTAAGTTGCCGATAATTCGATGGTAATGTAAATCAGAATTCCATTAAGAAGTATGGAGTTTAACGCATTTTTGATATTCCCAGAATATATCTGACCCATTCCTGGAACAAGATAACTCATCCATCTGGCTCGTTTTGGGCGTAATCTTTTATGGTATTTTTCCAGTTTTTTAAAAAGCGCTTCAATTTTTAGGCTGTCTTCTTTATTGTTTTTTGGTATTAAATTCAAAAAATGTTGTTTGGCAGTGCTATAGTTTTCCATGCCGAAAGAAGAGACAGCAGCAAAAAGCTCCCAGTTTTCTTTCCCTTTGTTAGTGCCTTCAATTTCTAATAATTCAATATATGCGTAAGCATAGTTTTGGTTTAAAATAAGGCTTTCAATTTTTTGTAAGCTATATTGATTTCTAAGGCTGTCATCTTTACTCAAATTAGCAGCAAGGGAATAGTATTTTATAGCTTTTGCATAATCAGCAATAGCCAAATAAC
>CAZJZP010000086.1:5922-9170 GCA_964550505.1 uncultured Prolixibacteraceae bacterium
GCAGCAAGGGAATAGTATTTTATAGCTTTTGCATAATCAGCAATAGCCAAATAACAATCTGCTATGTTATGACAAACTTTGGGATATAGCTCTTGTTCTGTATCAAAAAAAAGCACACGCTCATAAAAGGACACAGCAGCAGTATAATTCATTGCATCCTTTGAATTATTAGCTAGTTCAAGTGTTTGATAAATGTCTTGTGCGCGGCTATTTAAAAATAGCAGACAGTTAAAAATCAGAAAGAAACAAATCTTTTGCTTCATGAATTAAGAGGTGATTTTTTTGTTTATTATATTTTTTTGCTGCTTTAACTGAACCGTAAATGTTTCCTATGTAAAATCCAAAGCTTAATCCTGCGGTAATCCATCCATAAGCGCTTGATACACCTTTTGTACTAAAACTCCTATAGGATTGCCAACCTAAACCGGCAATCATAATGGTGCTGATTAATCCATCTTTCCAATTTTTTGTGTAGAATTTCCCGCTTCCAGGCACAATTCCTGACATAAAACCAGCCAAAAATGGCGATTTAAGCTTTAAATTCAGCCCTTTATCAATAAGTAGCTGTTCTCTGGAAAAACTATTATGGGTTAAGCTATTATTAAATTCTGCTGCTTTTTGCCAATTTGCAGTAAATAAAAAGCTGTATAATTGAATGTATTCTTTGTCTTTTTCATCTTCTACGTATCTGGAAGTAAATTTCAATGCGCCATCATAGTTTTCATCTATGAGCATTAGTTTGGCGTAATCTGTTTTTGTTTTTTTGGGCATCAATGAAAGATTCGGATATAATATATTCAAAGTGCTGGTAGCTATATCTGGTTTTCCCATTTGAATATAACAAAAACTTAAAGAAGTAAGAATATCTTCGTTATCTTCATTTATGCTTAATAGACGGAGATATTCGTTTGAGGCGGCATCATATTGGCCAGAAAGGTTTAGGTATTCAGCATATTTTTTGCTGTTTTCATAACTAAATAAATCGTTGTTTTTTGTTTCTGAAGAATCGCTTTGTGCAACCAATACAAAGCTAGACAGCAAAAGGGATAAAAAAAGAAAGAGTTGGATTTTCATATTTTTAAGGTTCGTCAATAAATAAGCCTGTTTCCTCATCATATTCATATTCTCCGGGAAGTATTAAAGGGTGGCAACGTGTAAGTCGATCAAACGTGGCAATAACTCCCTCTAAAAAACCGATGCGTTTAATAGCAATAATTCCATATTCAGAACAACTGGGAGAAAACATACAGGAAGAAAAATCTTGTGATGAAATAAAACTTTTATAAAATAGAAACAAATTACTGAAGACAAATTCTAATTCATTATTATTATTACTACTTAGAGAAATGTGATGTTGGTGTATATCTTTTTTTTCAATTGTTTTTTTATCACTTGTATTAATGTCAGCAATGTTAATTGTTTTTAATGTATTAATTAATGCTTGTTCCTGAGAAAATAAAGTATTCCCAAATAATAATATAAAAACATATAAAATGAAGATTTTCTGCTGCATATTGTCAGGCATTATTTTTAATCAGTTAAAATAAAGCGAAAAAAAAACCGGAAAGTTCCGGTTTTTTTTCTGTTAATGCTTTTGTTATATTCCGCTGACTGAACTTGCGCTTGCAAAAAGACTGCCTAATAAAACAAAATAAAGAATAATGTACAGCGCAGCACCTGTTAGACTTCACCATAATGCTTTTTTTGTTTCATCTCCATCTTCTGCAATAAGATACACAATAAGGATACCAACCCAACTAAGGATAAAACCCCAAAGGAAAGACGGAATTCCCAAAGGAGGACCATAGTTTAAGTCAACATCACCCATTACTACATCTTTGTCAAGTACTTCAGGGTTGTCAATTTCATCATAAGTAACTCCTGCGTTTTCATTAACGTAGTTTTCTAAATCACTTAATGGAGCAAGTTCTTGCTCAATTGAATTTTTGTCAACACTAAAGATTGAAGCGTCATCATTTGCAAACGTCATGCCTGACATCACTAACATTGCAACTAAAATTGTGAAAATTTTTTTCATAGTGTATTTTTTATTAATTATAATTAATAGAGCAAATTTAGTTTTTTTTTTTATTTCACAAAATAATTATAGAATAAATTGTTTTGTGTTTCATTAATTTTTAAATTTTTATAATTTGTTAATTGGTAGCTCTCACCTTTCGGGGTATATAGAATTTGAGTGATTTTAGTAGGAAAATCAATGTTTTCCACGCGAATGTATTCTTCAAATAATTGTTTGCTTACAATTTTTTCTTCTTTATTATAAATCACAACTCCATATAGCTTATTGTCTTTTTTTGAGGTAATGATTTTACCAAAATTATCTTTGAATTTTTCCTTGGGTGTCCATGTAATAATTATTAATTCATCCTGTTTCTTCACATTAGTAATATCATACACGATGTCACTTAAACCGAAATTTACAAGATTGTTGGTTAAGGCAAAATGAAAGATAGAGGTTTTTTGAAAAAAAGGATTAATGGTTTTTTTTACAAGAGAGTCTTGTTTAAACATATAACAAGTTGTATCCACAAAAACCCATGTTTCTTTTTGAGGGAAACTGACATCATAGACTAGCTTTCCTGTGTTTTTATCGTAATAAACAGTTCCCATTGTTAATCGCATTTTACCATCAGGAAATTTTTCTTTTGTAGAAAAATCCGAACGGATACGAAAATTTTCTTGAGAAAATATACTGCCTGATAATAAGAAAGATAAGCACAAAAGGAAGATAAATTTTCTTGTATTCATAATAAAAAACTTTTTTTTACAATGATAATAATTAATTTTGATTTTTTAGTGTACAAAAATGAGATTATTATTTATTACCGTTTTATGTGTTTTTTCGTTGACTTATTCCCTTGCGGATAATGTCTTCGATGACATGGTGTTAGAGAGCAAAATTGAAACAGCATATACGAATATTTATGCTTTTCATTTTACTGATGCTTTACAAAATATTGCAGAATTAAAGAAAAATTATCCGGATTCTCCCTGGCCTTATATTATTGCCTCAAATTATCATTGGTGGATGTATGTTTCTGGAGAAAACGGAAGCAAAACCGTAAATTTATATTATTATAATGTGCAAATGGCTGAAAAATACATTTCATCGGAAAAAACACCCCAAAACATCTTTTGTAAACTGGCTGTATTTTCCTATCTCAGTCGTTTTGAAATGATGCAAAAGGATTATTTTTCTGTATTAAACAGGATGAAATCCTATTCAG
>CAZJZP010000087.1:0-9162 GCA_964550505.1 uncultured Prolixibacteraceae bacterium
TTAATAATAAAAACAGCGTAAAATGAAAAAACAATTATTTTTAAGTTTGGTGCTTTTGTTTAGTGTTTCTGCTTTATTCGCTCAGAAACCGGACATAGTTCCAATAGATGAAACTACGAAATTAATTACTTATCAAGATGTTGTAAATGTGGAAGGCTCAGCCGATACTTTGTATTTGCGTGCTATTAGCTGGATAAATTCCTTTTATAAAAATCCAGCAGATGTTACAAAGGTTAGAGATAGAGAAGATGCAAGAATTGTAGGAAAGCATCGTATAGCGATGAAAGATGTAGATGCCGACGGAAATATTCTTCCCGCTAATAAGGCTATTGGATATACCATAAAAATTGAGTGTAAAGAAGGTCGATATCGTTATACAATAACTGACTTCAACTTACGTCAGACTTCTTATTTCCCATTAGAAAAATGGATAACAGAGGAAGACCCTGGTTTTTGTCCAGATTGCAATAATTATCTTAGACAGATTGATGAATTTGTTAGGGATTTAATAGACAAATTGAAAGAAGGAATGTTGCCTCCAGTAGTTGTTGAAGATGAGTGGTAGTATTCCCTTGAAAAAATAATAAAAAACTCCTGTTTTTGTAGGAGTTTTTTATTTAAAGCTATTATGATTTCTTAAAAAAGAATTTATTATAATTCTTCCAATAATTTGGTTAGAATGCTTGTCATTTTTGGTTCTGCTGTTTTTGCTGCTTCCAAAACTTCTTCATGCGAGACAGTACATACTTGTCCTACAATACCTAAATCGGAAATTACAGACATGGCGAAGCATTTAAGACCCATGTGTTTTGCTACAATTACTTCAGGCACAGTTGACATGCCCACAGCGTCTGCACCAATAGTATAAATGTATTTGTATTCAGCAGGAGTTTCAAAACAAGGTCCTGAAACAGCAGCGTAAACACCTTCCTGAGTGTAAATATTTAAAGAAGCTGCAATTTTTCGGGCTTTATCCAATATTTCTCTGTCATAAGCTTCATGCATATCTGGAAAACGTGGACCCAAACTATCTTCGTTTTTCCCCATTAGTGGATTATCTCCCATAAGATTAATATGGTCTTTAATCAGCATAACATCTCCGACTTTAAACGTTGGATTCATTCCGCCACTGGCATTTGAAACTACCAATAATCCGATTCCTAAAAACTTCATCACACGAACAGGAAAACTTAATTCCTGCATGCTGTAGCCTTCATAATAATGAAAACGCCCTTGCATAGCAACAACGTTTTTCCCGCCGAGTTTTCCGAAAATCAATTTTCCTTGATGTCCTTTAACTGTAGAAACGGGGAAGTTTGGAATATCTTGATATGGAATGGATATTTCTTCTTCAATTTTTGTTGCTAATCCTCCAAGTCCGGTTCCTAAAATAATTCCAATATCGGGTTTTAAAGAAGTTTTTTCCCTGATATAACTAAGTGTTTCTTCTATTTTTTTCAACATAATCAGTAATTATTTTATTAAATTTTTCTTCTTCGTTAATTTTAGTTTTTATTGGTATGTAAAAGATGGGCAAATCTACAATTTCTTTTTTTATTTCAGGACTAGTGAGTCGCATCATATCTTTTTCGGTAGTAACAATGATTTTGTTTTTTGAAAAGTGCTTGTTAAAATCTTTTTTTACACCTTGGATGTCTTTTACTGTAAATTCGTGATGGTCAGGGAAAGCGTAAGCGTTTAGTTCTGTGAATTTTCTATAAAGGCATTCTTTTAAGGGATAAGGATTTGCAATCCCTGTTAACAAAAAACAAACACTTGCTTCATCAAAGCTATTAAGTTTGATATGCGAAGGGAAAATCGCCTTAGGTTCAAGGTGATCTACTGAAGAAAAGAATAATTTTTGATGAGGGAAAAGAGATATTTTTCGTTGAATCTTTTTAATAATAATAGGCGAAAACACAAAAGGGGTTTTGCTCATGATGATAATATCAGCTCTTTTATAATTTTTTCTTGGCTCCCGCAATTTTCCTAATGGCATAATGTGGTCGGAGTAGAAGGGATGATGATAGTCAGAAAGCATAACAGATAATCCTGGCTTAACATGCCGATGTTGAAAAGCATCATCCAATATTATTACATCAATATTTGGATAGCTTTTTTTTATTTTGCGGATTCCTTTTACTCTTCTTTCTGCAACCGCAATAACAACGTCATCTCCAAATTTTTGTTTGTATTGCATTGGCTCATCGCCAACATCTTTAGAGAGATGTTGATTGTTTACGATTAAAAAACCCCTAGTTTTTCTTTTGTAACCACGACTGAGAACTGCTATTTTGTAATTATCTTTTAAGATGTTTACCAGATGTTCTACATGTGGCGTTTTCCCTGTTCCACCAACCGCTAAATTCCCAACAGAAATAATGGGAATATCAAAGATATGTTGCTTAATAATTCCAATGTTGAAAAAAAAATTTCTACATTGCACTATTATTTTGTATATTAGGGCGAATGGAGCAAGAAATATCTTTAAAAACTTCATTGCTGCTAAGATACAAAAAATACACACGGAATAAAAATATTTTGTGTAATTGACGTTATGATTGGAGAAGCTTTTTTAAATCAAAGATGTTTTTTTCTAAGTTTTTGATTTAAAAATGAAGGACTATAATATTGTTTTACAGTTGAAAAGATGGATAAGGAGGATAAAATTGTTAAAAAAACATAAATTATGCTAATAAAAGAAATTTGTGAAAGCATTGAAGAATTTGCCCCTTTATCTTATCAGGAATCTTATGATAATGCTGGATTGTTATTAGGTAGTCCTGACGATAAAGTAGAAAAGGCATTAATTTGCATTGATATTACAATGGAAGTTGTTGAGGAAGCCATTCAAAAGCATTGTGGAATTATTATTTCCCATCACCCTCTTATTTTCACTTCAATAAAGTCTTTAACAGGAAAAAGCGACAAAGAAAGGATGATTATTCGCTTAATCAAAGAGAATATTGCGGTATATGCTGTTCATACCAATATTGATTCTTCAGCTCAAGGAGTAAGTTATCATTTAGCGAAAAAGATAGGTTTAGGAAAGGTAGAAGTTTTACATCAAAAGACAGATGTTTTAGAAAAACTGGTGTGTTTCTGTCCACAAAGCCATGCGGAAGAACTTCGTTTAGCACTATTTAAAGCAGGAGCTGGAAATATTGGCAATTATGATTCTTGTAGTTTTAATCTTGAAGGTCAAGGAAGTTTTAGAGCAAAAGAAGGAGCAACGCCTTTTGTTGGTGAAATAGATAAGCTTCATTATGAAAAGGAAATCAGAATAGAAACTATTTTTGAAAGCGCGAACAGAGCAAAAATAATCAAAGCCATCTTAGCTAATCATCCTTACGAAGAAGTAGCTTATGATATTTATGCTTTGAAAAACAACTATGCCAAACAAGGGTTAGGTGCTATTGGAGAGCTAAAAAAGGTAATGTCTGCAGAAGAATTCTTAGAAATGCTAAAAAAAATCTTTGCTTTGGATACAATTAGGTTTAGCAAATGGAACAATAATCCAGTTAAAAAAATTGCTGTTTGCGGTGGTTCTGGAGCCAGTCTAATTCCCAATGCTATTAAAGCAAAGGCTGATGTTTATGTAAGTGCAGATTTTAAA
Organism: uncultured Prolixibacteraceae bacterium; assembly: GCA_964550505.1. Lineage (GTDB taxonomy): Bacteria > Bacteroidota > Bacteroidia > Bacteroidales > CAZJZP01 > CAZJZP01. The sequence continues at coordinate 3,617 of CAZJZP010000087.1, forward strand.
TACCATGATTTTGAATTAGCAAGTAAAAGGCTTTTGTTAGTTGATATTGGACATTTCGAAAGCGAAGAGCATACAAAAGACATCATTTCTAGTTTATTAATCAAAAAAAATCCTACTTTTGCAGTCGAAAACTCAGAGATAAAAACTAATTTTGTACATTATTTATAAATAATACGTTGATATGGCAAAAAAGACAAGTACAGAAACTGCTAAAACAAAGAAAGCAGCAGCAAAAAAAACTACTAAAAAACTTACTACGGCAAAATCTAAAGCTGCTCCAAAAGAAAAGAAAGAAACACCTAAACCAAAAGCAGCAGTAAAAACAAAAAAGACAACTACTAAGGCTGAAGAACAAAAGCCGAAAGTAAAAAAAATGCCAGCAGTAAAAACGGTAACTAAAAAAACAAATGCAGAGGAAGTAAAGTCTGACTATACAATATCTGATAAATTAAAAGCATTGTATTTACTGCAAAAAATAGATACACAAATTGATAAGATTCGGATAGTTCGAGGAGAACTCCCTCTTGAAGTGCAAGATTTAGAAGATGATGTTGCAGGCTTGGAAACTAGAATTAGTAATTTTCAAGAAGAAGTGGACGAGTACGAACAGAAAATTACAGACCTGAAAAATGCTATCAAAGAGTCTGAAGCACAGATTCTCAAGTATAAAAAACAGCAAGATAATGTCAGAAACAACAGAGAATTCGATTCTTTAAGTAAAGAAATTGAGTTTCAAGAATTAGAAATTGAATTGTCTAATAAAAAGATAAAAGAAGCTCAAAAGAAATTGGAAGTCAAAAAAGAGTCTATTGCTAAAAGTGCTGAAGAGTTAGACGAAAGACAAAAAGATCTGGATGCCAAAAAAGGTGAATTGGATGAGATTGTTAATGAGACAGAAAAGGAAGAAAAAAACCTCATTGCTCAGTCTGAAGATAATCAAAAGAAAATTGAAGAAAGATTGCTTGCAGCATATAAACGAATAAGAAAAAATGCCCGAAATGGCTTGGCTGTTGTGAAAATTGAAAGAGACGCTTGTGGTGGTTGTTTTAGTAAAATACCTCCGCAACGACAATTAGATATAAAAATGCGTAATAAAATTATTGTTTGTGAATATTGTGGACGTATTCTTGTCGATGACTTAATTGGCGAAGAAGAATAGTTATAAAAGCACTATTTCAACAATAAATGATCACAAATTTCGATGAAATCTGCTATTAGCATTGTAAATGCGCTCAGTGAGATAATAAGCATTCTTAAAGAATACAGAAAAACATCTTCTAAGATGTTTTTTGTTATGGATGAAAACACAGCAGAAACTTGTTTTTCATTAATCAAAAACCAATTAGATTTTGAGTATTTAAGCTTTGTTCTTAAGCCAGGAGAACAAACAAAATCCTGCTCTGAGCTTCTTTATTTATTAGAAAAACTGGAAAATTACAAAGCGGATAGGGATGCATTAATAGTTAATATTGGTGGTGGCGTAATTACTGACCTAGGAGGATTTGCAGCCTCTGTTTACAAAAGAGGTATCGCTTACATTAATATTCCAACAAGTTTAATTGGGCAGATAGATGCTGCCATAGGAGGAAAAACCGGAGTAAATGCTTTTGGAATAAAAAACAATATTGGTAGTTTTTATGAAGCTAAGAAAACAATTATTTATGAAGGCTTTTTGAACACTTTGCCCGAAGAGCTAATGTTTTTTAGCTATGCAGAAGTTTTAAAATATGCAATGCTGTCAGAAAGATCCTTTTTTGAAGAAGTGACAAAAAATACAGTAAAAGATTATAACATTAGTTCAAGTCATATTAAGAAATCTATATTTACCAAGCAGGAATTGTGCAAAAAAGATTTTTATGATAATAATGAGCGAAAATCCTTGAATTTAGGACATAGTTTTGCTCATGCCTTAGAAGCCTATTGTGTTCAGGAAAACCTTAAAATGCATCATGGACTAGCTGTTGGATTAGGATTGATGTTAAGCTTGTATTTCTCGAAAAAATTTCTTGCTTTTCCCAAAAAAGATTATGATAAAGCCATGTTTTTCCTTTCAGATTACCTGCATTATTTTCCAAAACAAATGGAAGTTTTAAGATTAGTTGAATTAATGAAACATGATAAAAAGAGCAAAAAAGGGGAATTCAATTTTATTTTGCTCCAGAAAATCGGCAAGGTCTCTATTGATTATAAAATATCGCAAAAAGACTTAGAGTATGCAATAGAAAAAATCTATCCATGCTAATTCTTGCACCAAATACCATAGACAAAGGAAAGTCTTTTAGCTTCGACTTGCCTTATTCAAAATCCGTTTTAAATAGGCTTTTAGTGTTAGATTTTTTAAGTAATCACAAAGACTTCAATAGATTTCCTAATGAAAAAAACCTGCTTCCAAAGGATGTATTGATTATGCTCGAGGCCTTAAATTCAATTAATGGAGCAAAAGCCGAAAAACAAACGATTGATGTTGGAGATGCAGCAACAGCAGCTCGTTTTTTAACAGCTGTTTTAGCAAATAGAAAAGGAAATTGGATTTTGGACGGAAGTGATAGAATGCGACAAAGACCTATGCGAGAGTTAATCACTACATTAAAATTAATGGGAGCTAATATTGTATCTTTGGAAAAAGAAAATCACTTGCCACTATCCATTAAAGGAGCTTCCTTAAAAGCTGGTAAATACGATATTGTGGTTGAGCGAAGCAGTCAATTTGCAACTGCTCTTCTATTAATTGCTCCCTTTTTAGACAAGGATAGTTGTTTCCATCTCAAAGGAAGAATTTCTTCTTTGCCATATATTGATTTAAGCATCTCCTTAATGCAAGAATATGGATTTGAGATAAATAGGAGGGACAATATTGTATTTGTCAAAGCCAAAACAGTGCATACAAGAAATTTGATAAATATTGAACGCGATTGGTCGGCAGCTGCCGTATATTATTCGTTTTTATGTACAGGCTTGTTTTCGGAATTCTTTTTCAAAGGCTTAAGCTTTAATGATAAGCAAGGAGATAAAGCTGTTCGAGAGATATTTTCAAAATTAGGAGTAAAAACTGTTGAAGAAAATGAAGGAATTCGTATCTTTTATGATAAACGAATCGCAGCTAAAGAAGATTTGACTTTTGATTTATCTATGCATCCAGATATTTTTCCCTATTTGCTTGTTGCTGTTCTGATAATCAAAACAAAAGCAATTATCAGTGGAGTGAAAAATCTGGATTTTAAAGAATCAGAAAGGTTATCAACGATGGTAAAACAATTAAATACCAACGGTTTTGAAATAGAGATAATAAATGCAGATACTATCCTAGTTTCAAAAACAGCGGAAGAATTTCCAACAAATCTTGTTTTTGATTGCAAGAACGATCATCGCTTGATTATGGCTTTTAGTGTTTTTGGGACATTAACAGAAGTGCATTTGTCAAATCATAGTGGTGTAGAAAAATCCTACCCACAATATTGGAATGAAAAAGAAAGCTTTTTTAATAAAAAGGAGAGCGTTTAATCTCGGAGATGATAAAAAATAGCGTAGCATTTACATAAATAAAATTATCATTTGCTTTGTTTGCAGGACTTCTGATGCTGAAATCCTCTGGAGCATAACCATAATCCCAATCCATTTTATCTGTTGTCGTCAAATATTTTGTTGCACTAAGACCGAGTTCTAAGGCGTTAGAAATACGATATTTGGTACCAAAAGTAGCTGGAAAACATATTGCGTGTACGTTAGCATCCATCAAATAGCCAAATCCTAAAGAAAAATAAGGAGAAAAGCGATTGGTTCTGTACAAATTCAAATATTTTTCCATATAGGCATGTACACGAAAGTCAAAAGCCCAACCTGTGGAATTAAAATAGGTAGCTCTGCCATGACCTTTATAATCACTAGCAATAAAATACTTTGTTGCGTTAACAGACCAACCAAACATATCTTCGTTTCTAGGAGTTCTTCGCATGATTCCTGTTAAACGGTAGAATTTTTTTGTCAAACGCTTATCAACAGTAAGATTAAAACTGAGTTGTGGTTGTATTATTTCAAAACTTCCCAAATCTCCTCTAAAAACGGTACCTCCGCCTCCAATACCAACCAAGGGATATTTATATTTGAACTTCCTATCGTGACGCATATATACAAAGGTGTTTTGGGAGAATGCTTCTGCCACAAAAAACATAGCTAATAATAAAAACAGGAATTTTAGCTTCTTTTGCATATTTAAAATCTTGAATATTCACAAAAATACATAAATATTTGTTAAAAACCAAATATTTTATTAGTTTTTAAGATATTTTTTTCCTTGCCAAGTCTTTAATGCTATCATTTGCTTTTCTATCTTCTGCAATATTTGGTCGTTGCGGATATTTCCCCAGCCTGGTCCAACTAGAAATCTTGGTGGAACTTCTCCAGCAAAACGTTCAATAACAATAGAAGGATTTAATCGTTCTACAATAGCAATAATAAGGTCAATATATTCGGCTAATGTGAAAAAAGAAAATTTTTTGGGCTTTGCTATGTATTCTTTTTCCATAGCAGTATTTTTAATAATCTGTAATTGATGAAATTTGATACTATCGAGAGCAAGTTCAGAGATTATTTTGCTTTGTTCTATAAGAAATTCCGGACTTTCACCAGGTAACCCAACTATAAAATGTCCTCCACACTTAATTCCGTAAGTTTTAGTCAGATTAATCGCATCAACAGCTTGTTTGAAATTGTGACCACGATTAACTGTTTTTAATGTTTCGTCATTAGTGGATTCAATGCCGTATTCGATTAAGACATAATAACCCTTTGCTTGTATTGAAGCAATATATTCCAGTTTTTTCTCATCTATACAGTCGGGGCGTGTACCAATTATTAGGCCCACAATATTTGGATTTTCTAAAGCTTGATTGTAGATGTTTTTAAGTTCATCTAAGGCTTTGTGAGTATTAGAATAAGCTTGGAAATAGGCGAGGAATTTTTTTGCTCTTCGGTAACGATTAGCATGAAATTCAATGCCTTCATTGATTTGTTGTGCGATGCTTTTTTTGGGAGAGCAATAGGAAGGATTGAAAGCCTCATTATTACAATAAGTACATCCACCATAAGCTATAGTTCCGTCTCTATTAGGACAAGTAAAACCTGCATCAATCGTCAGTTTTTGCACCCGTTCTCCAAACAGCTTTTCAAAGTATTGAGCATATGCATTAAATGGTCGTTGATGTCCCCAAGGGTAGTTCATAGTATTATCATCCTTATCATAATAATACAAAAAAACCTCCCGAAAATGAGAGGTTTTTTTGATAAATTGATATATTTTATTATTTAGATACTCTTTCTAACCATTTAAGCATAAAAATAATGGTAAACATTGAAATAACACAGGCTACAACAAATACTCCCCAAGTTAACCAAAGTGGAACACTTTCATAAAGTATAGCACCAATAAATAGTAATTGATTACCAAGAGCAGTAGCTCCTAACCAACCGCCTTGCATTACTCCTTGGTATTTTGGAGGTGCAACTTTAGAAACAAAAGATATTCCTAACGGGCTAATAAATAATTCAGC
>CAZJZP010000088.1:0-9157 GCA_964550505.1 uncultured Prolixibacteraceae bacterium
ATGGCAAAGGCGATTGCCATTAATCTAAAGACGTACAGAAAAGAGTATCCAAGTCTATATTCAATATAATTAGCCATAGAATGATTTTTTTTCATTTCCTTGGTTTAAAAATTTTATGTTTTTGTTTGTCCGAGTCCAAAACTTCTACTATTTCAACAAATAAATGCTGTAATTATCGATGTATAATCCTGATTTTAAACCTTGGTTCCAAATATAAGACTTTATAATGTCATTTTCAGTTTCAGGATTAATGATATTTAAATACATTATTTGTTTTTCCCATTTTCCTTTTTCTTGAAATTTGATTTCTTCAGCCTTATAAACCATATTAGTTCCATTGCTTTCAATGGAAAATACAAGATGTGCATTAGGAACTTCATTATTATCGCTGAGCATTTCGACTTCAATAAGGATTTTTTTAGCCTGCATATCATAAATCTGATTATATTGCTGTTCAAGGAAGCCATAAAATTCTTCGTTTGCAAGCACTTTATAAGATGCATTATTGCTATGATAATAAGTTGAAGAGATATGCTCTGTGCCATATTCCACGCTGTCTGCTAAGGAAAATGATTTTTCTATCCATTTAACAGCATCGTATTGTTTAAAAAGGTAATATGATTTGTCTTCTAATAATGCATAATTATCAACGCTGTCTTCTGGTGCTAATTTTTCAAAACAGTAAATTTCATAATTATATCCTCCCAATACTTGAAAACTTTGTTCTGGGAAAAACACCATAAAGAGTTTTAAGTTTTTAGTTTTCATTAGAGAATCCAATTGAATTTTTCCTTCATTGGGTCCAAAATGAGCGTCCCACACAAGAATATCTCCTTCCTCAATCATATCAAAAGAATGCAAGCCTTCTTGTGACATGGAATGGATTTCATTTGACCAAGGGTCTTTATCCAAAAGAAAAGCTAAAATAGAGTTGAAATAGAAAATCTTTTTCTCTGATAACTTTTCTTTTAATAAGTAATCCGCAGTTTCAATCATTAAACTTTCGTCCATAGCTTTTTTATATATTCCGTCTTTTGGATAACGATAGATGAATAAAACCGCCCAGAGACTAAGTGAAATTACAAAAGCATATCCAATTTTCTTGACATATTCTTTTTTAACGTAATCTAAGAGATAATCTAAGCCAATATTTGCTATTATTGCAGCAAAAGGAAGAATACCCACCATCACTCTTAAAAGACCTAAGGAGCTTCCAATACCTTTATACCAAACCCAGCTATGCGCCATCAAAAAAAGCAGTGGAATGCCGAAAATCAAACTGTAAAGAGAAATATTGAGATTATTTCTGTATTCTTTTTGGGAAACAAATCGCAGAAAAAATAAAAAGCATCCGCCTAAAACCAAATAAGTAAAAGGCAAACCAAAGATATTCTTATAGTTACGAATAAAGTGCCATAAACTGCCGCTGCCATATAAACTATTGTCCAAAGAATATGGATTCATTGTGAAAAACCACAAAAAGTCTTTATAATAAAAAGAACCGATAATGCTGAATAAAAGAAATCCACTGAGTAAAAAAGGAATAGCCTTCCATTTTTTTACTAAAATTAATGAAAAGATTATTAAAGGAAAAAAGATAAGGGCTTCGGTTCTGATAAATATTGTCAAGGAGAAAACGATTACAGCAAAAATATATCGCTTGTTTATAAACAGATAAAGAAAGAAGATGCTGAAAAAGGCAAACAAAGGTTCTGTTAGAGAGCTAGTGGCTGTAAAAAAGAAACTTGGAGCTAAAGCGAGGAAAACAACACCTAAAATAGGGTATTTTAAGTCAAGTTTTTTGGATATTTTCCATACTAAAAAACAGGAGGCTAATGATACCAGAATATTAAAAATATAGGATCCTTTAATTCCAAATTGTGCAAAAGGGGAGCTAAGTATGGTGAAGATAGGTTTTCCCCAGTGATGGAGAAATAATTCAGGATGTTGAAACGAAAAACGGGCAATCATGTAGTGTAGAATGTTGTCTCCACCACCGTAACCGTAGTATGATTCCTGTACGTTGAAAATGATATAAATCCATAAAATGGCAAGACTAAAAAGAATGGAAAAAATAAAGAAATTTGCTTTAATATATTTTTTCATAACTGACAGTTAAAGGGTAATCAAAACCATATAAAAAAAAGCTGCTCTTTTGAACAGCTTTTTATCTTTTTATTTAGCGTAAGCTACAGCTCTTGTTTCTCTGATAACTGTGATTTTCACCTGACCGGGATAGGTCATCTCCTCTTGAATTTTTTTACTTAAAGTAAAAGATAATTCATTTGTTTCATCATCTGTCATTTTGTCGGCACCCACGATAACACGTAATTCTCGTCCTGCTTGAATAGCATAGGTCTTTAGTACTCCAGGATAAGAAAGAGCGATAGATTCTAGTTCGTTCAAACGTTTCATGTAGGCTTCCACCACTTCTCTACGAGCTCCGGGTCTTGCGCCAGAGATAGCATCGCAGCTTTGGATAATAGGAGCAAAGAGGGATGACATTTCCACTTCTTCGTGGTGAGCACCAATTGCATTAACTACTTCTGGTTTTTCCTTGAATTTCTCGGCTAATTTCATACCGATAATTGCGTGAGGTAGTTCTGGCTCCGTATCTGGTACTTTTCCAATATCGTGGAGTAATCCTGCACGTTTGGCGAGTTTCGGATTAAGTCCTAATTCAGCAGCCATTGTTGCAGATAGGTTTGCGACTTCTCTGGAGTGTTGAAGTAGATTTTGTCCGTAGGAAGAACGGTATTTCATCTTTCCGATAAGTCTTACTAGTTCATGATGTAATCCGTGAATACCAAGGTCGATGCACGTACGTTTTCCTATTTCAATAATCTCTTGTTCTATTTGTTTCTTAGTTTTAGCAACCACTTCTTCAATTCTTGCAGGGTGGATTCTTCCATCAGTAACCAATTTGTGGAGTGCCAGACGAGCAATTTCTCTTCTCACAGGGTCAAAACCCGACAAGATAATAGCTTCAGGAGTGTCGTCAATAATGATTTCAATACCGGTGGCTGCTTCCAGAGCACGGATATTTCTTCCTTCACGTCCGATAATACGACCTTTGATTTCATCGTTGTCGATATTAAATACAGAGACCGTATTTTCGATGGCATTTTCTGTTGCAGTGCGTTGAATAGTTTCAACGACAATCTTCTTGGCTTCAGTGTTTGCTGTCATTCTAGCCTCATCAACGATATCGTTGATTTGCGACATGGCTTCTGTACGTGCTTCGGCAACGAGGTTTTCCATCAATTGCTCTTTAGCTTCATTAGCAGAGAGACCGGAAATAACTTCTAGCTTTTCGATATGTACTTTATGCGCTTTATCTAATTCATCTTGCTTTTTATTTACTATTTCTAATTGGTTGTTCAGATTTTCTCTGATACTTTCCAGTTCATTGTTTTTACGATGATAATCTTCCAGTTTTTGCGACAGATTAGCTTCTTTTTGTTTAAGCTTGTTTTCTGCTTGGTTAATTGACTGGCTTTTATCCTGTATAAACTTTTCATGTTCGGCTTTAAGTTGAATAAACTTCTCCTTAGCCTGAAGGATTTTATCTTTTTTTATTACTTCTGCCTCATTTTTGGCATCTTTAATAATGTGTTGGCTCTTTTTTTCAATTGATTTTTTAAAAAGAGTGGCGGAAATAAAAATTCCAAATCCTAAGCCAACTACTCCTGCAATAACATAATACAATATTTCCATATATCTAAATTTTATTCCACACGAAAAAAAATAAAAAACCCGCTTAATTCAAGAGGTTATTGTAAACCCCAATAAAACATGCTTAGGGCTGCCTGATTCATCAAACGTCCACTGTCCTGTTAAGGAACTGACTAGCAGTTGAGGCCTGTTTTTAAAACCAATGAGCTTATGCCCTAATATTAATAGTGTTGAGTTTACATAACGTAATGAACAAGCGGGTATGCTTTTATTATGTAGTATGCTTTGTTGTAGTAAGTGAAAGAACGATTATTATTTCAGGCAATCACTAATCTTACTATCTAAATCTTCAAGCCTGTTCTGCAATTTGTTCTGGATAAAATCTGACTCCTTTTCTTTTGCAAGTAATTTTGTTGCAAATTGAAGAGAAACCATTGACAATAAATCTTGCATATCTTTATACGCATATTTTTGCGCGTACACTTTTACGTCTTTATTTATTTCTTCTGCAGCCTTTCGTATAACTTCCTCTTCAGTAGTTTTAATCTTTAGATTAAATTTCCTTCCGCAAATAGTAACGGATACAGAAAGTGTATTGTCATTATCCATAATCAAATTATTCATTCAACAAAGCGATACACTTATCAATTTCCCGTATGAAATCGTTAATATTCTTTTTTGCTTTCTCTGAATCCTGCTTTCTTAATGCTCCTTTATTCAACAGAAGAATTTGATTTTCTTTGTACAATTCATCTTTTTCTTCCTGTTTAAGTTGCAATTCAGCAGTTAAGGATTCATTTTTCGTTTTTAATTCCAACATTTGTTTTTTAAGCTCTTTATTTTGTTTCATTATTAAATCAAGCTTGTATTCAATTGCTGTAACTAAAGCACTAACGTCTTTCATATGTAAATCCAACTCTAATGCTACAAAAATAGATAAAACTAATGGTGATATGCAAGTTTTTTTACGTTTTTTTCTTATTTAATGGAAAAAAAAGCACAATTAGTAAAATACTTTTTAAATTTTAACGAGAATTTGCAGGATTTTTTATTTCTTTGTTCTGAGAAAAGGCTAATGAAATCAGCTTTATTTTTATACTAAAATCGAGATTGAACAATGCAAGAAGAATTTATTTGTTACTTATGGCAATTCAAACTTTGGGAAGGTGAAATCCGAACTAAAGATGGAAGAATCTTAAAACAGCTATCTGCCGGAACTAGAAATTCGGATGCAGGACCTGATTTTTTCAACGCGCGAATTCTCTTGGATGATACGCAATGGGCAGGGAACGTTGAAATCCATACAAAAGCATCAGAATGGTATAAGCATAAGCACAATCTTGATAAAACCTATGATAATATTGTGCTCCATGTCGTTTATGATGCTGATATGGATGTAAAAACTACAGCAGGAGTTGAAATTCCTGTTGTTGAATTGAAAAATAATATTCCCAAGCAGCTTTTTGATACCTATAAGGATTTTATGGATGGGCAAAAACGATGGATTCCTTGTGAAAAGCAAATTCACAAAATTGATGTAATGCGAATGAATCAATTGAAAGAAAGATTATTGGTTGAACGCTTAGAAAGGAAAACCATTCTCGTTAAACAACTCTTGGAAAAGAATAAAAGAGATTGGTCGCAGGCTTTTTTTGTTCATCTTTCTTCTTCTTTAGGTTTGAAAACAAATCAATTAGCATTTGAAATGCTAGCGAAGTCTTTATCTGTTTACGACCTAGCAAAAATTAAATCCAATTTGTTTCAATTAGAAGCAGTTTTATTTGGACAATCAGGATTGCTAGAAAAAGCAGAAAAATCAGATTATGCATCAGCCTTAAAAAGAGAATATGCTTATCTGAAAAAAACAATGCATTTAAAACCCCTAAATCCTGAAATATGGAAATTTATGCAAATGCGTCCCACTGCTTTTCCTACCATTCGGATTGCACAATTAGCTTATTTAATTCATAATTCATCTGCGCTTTTCAGTGCCTTAATGGAGTTCGATAAAGTGAAAGATATCCGTAATGCACTTGACGCAAAGGCATCGGAATTCTGGGATACACATTATCATTTTAACAAAACTTCACCCAAAAGACAAAAAAAGCTAGGAATGATGGCTATTGACCGAATGATTATTAATACAGTTGCTCCATTTTTCTTTGTTTATGGTAATGAAACTATGAACGACAATCTCAAGGATAAAGCATTGAAGTTATTGCTACTCCTTTCAAAAGAAAAAAATACGGTGATAGACAAATGGATTTCCTTAGGAATTGTGGTATCTAATGCTTTTGATAGTCAGGCATTATTGGAATTAAAAAGCAATTATTGTGATAAAAAACGTTGTTTGGAATGCCGACTTGGAAATTATTTACTACATTTGAATGCCTAAATTAAACTACTTTGAGAAACTTATCAATTCATACCCGGATTACCTTAATTTTTTCCTTTATAGCTATTGTAATAACTATAGGTACGGTAGGATACATACTTATCGAAAAGTTTGATTTTCTGCATGCTTTGTATATGACAGTTATTACTATTTTTACTGTTGGATATGCAGAAGTCGGAGGGAATTTATCAGAACCTGGAATAATTTTCACTATTGTTCTAATAATATTAAGTTGGATAAGTTTAGCTTTAGCAGTTTCAATTATTACCACCAGTTTTATTAGTGGAGAATTACTCCATTATTTTCACGGAAGAAAATCTAAAACAATGATAAAAAAAATGAAAGAGCATGTAATCGTTTGTGGATTTGGAAGAAACGGAAAACAAACAATTCGAGAATTAATAGCGCATAAAAGAAGCTATGTTGTGATTGATATGAATAAAGAAATCATGATTGAGAATCCTAAGATAACAAATAATTATGTTGTAGGAGATGCAAGAGATGATGCCGTTTTAATTGAAGCAGGTATAGATAAAGCTTCGGCAATTATTGTTACTTTTCCAAATGATGCCGATAACCTTTTTGTTGTAATTACAGCCAGAGCATTAAACAAATCTATCAAAATTATAAGTAGAGGAAGTAATGAAAGTACTGAAAAAAAATTACTTGCAGCTGGAGCAAATAATGTTGTTATGCCTGAACAAGCTGGAGGAACAAATATGGCTCTGCTAGTTGCAACTCCTGATGTTGTTGATTTCCTTCATCATTTATCCATACATGGACATGATCATCCAAATCTAGAAGAAATTGAATGTAAATCACCGCATTTTAATCTCGAACTTAAAACCATAGGAGAACTCGGAATAAGAAGTAAATCAGGAGCTAATATTGTAGGTTTCAAAACAATAGAAGGCGAATACATTATCAATCCTGCGGCAGATACAATCCTTCATCAAGGTTCAAAAATATTTGTTTTAGGTAATGAAAGCCAAATTCAACAAATGAAAAACATATTTAAAGATAAAAAATAACGTATGAATAATTTCAAGAAAAGTACAATCGGTTTCCTTTTTTTATTTTTTACATTCTTTGTTTCAGGACAAAATCAACAAATAATAACCCCTGAAAACAATACGCTTGATGCCTCGAATGTTGAAGAAGCAACTTCCTTAAGTGTACAGCATCATATTGATGATTTATCAGAAGATATTAATGATGCAGTGATAAATCTGGTAGTTTCTGGAGGAACAAAGCCATATAAATATAAGTGGTCGGATAAATCGACAGCATTAAGTTCTTCTTTTATGGAAGGAGTTACTGAGGGGATGCCCGTTTATGTTACAGTAACTGATGCTGCAAATCAAACACAAGAACTTAAACTTAGAGTTCCCCCAACTTCCACCTCGGAGAGAATTAACTGCATTTTTGTCCCTATTGTCAATACAATGTCAAATGTCTTGTTTTGGGATCCGTTTGCTGCGTTGAAAATCTACGATCCGGTTATTTACAAAGACGATGGGACAGCACTTTTGCATCCGAACGGAGATAAACAAAAAAAATCAATACCATTTATTGTTGTTTGGTTGGTTTTCGGTGCGGTGTTCTTCACTATAAAATTTCGTTTTATAAATTTCAGAGGCATTGGTCATGCAATTCAAATTGTGTCAGGAAAATATTCAAATCCCAAAGACAAAGGGGAAGTTTCTCATTTTCAAGCATTAACAACCGCTTTGTCAGCAACAGTTGGTTTGGGGAATATTGCAGGAGTTGCTATTGCAATAGCTTTAGGTGGACCTGGAGCTACTTTTTGGATGATTATTGCAGGATTATTAGGAATGGCTTCTAAGTTTACGGAATGCACCTTAGGTGTAAAGTATAGAAAAATAGATAAAAATGGTGTTGTTTCTGGTGGTCCGATGTATTATTTGAGTCGCGGATTGGAGAAGAAAAAACTCAAAAAATTAGGAAAAGTCTTGGCAGCCGTTTTTGCACTTCTAGTAATTGGAGGTTCTTTTGGCGGAGGAAATATGTTTCAAGCAAATCAAGCTTTTGCTCAGCTTAAAGTGATAGCTCCTGAAGTGGGTAATTATGGTTGGCTATTTGGAGTTATTCTAGCTATTTTAGTGGGTGTTGTTATAATTGGTGGAATTAAGAGTATTGCCAAGGTAACGGATAAGATTGTGCCTTTTATGGCATTATTATATGTTGGAACGGCATTAATAATCATTTTTATGAATATTAGTCAGACAGGAGAAGCTTTTAGGTTGATTTTGGACGGAGCTTTTAATGCTGATGCATTAAAAGGAGGTATAATCGGAGTCTTAATTGTAGGATTTCAACGTGCTGCCTTTTCTAATGAAGCCGGTGTTGGATCGGCAGCGATTGCACATTCCGCAGTAAAAACCAAAGAGCCAATTACCGAAGGTTTTGTAGCTTTGCTGGAACCCTTTATTGATACTGTTATTATTTGTACCATGACAGCTTTAGTATTGATTTATACAGGCTTGTATCAAAATCCAGAAGGGGTAGAAGGAGCTCAGCTTACCTCCCAAGCCTTTGGTAGTATTTTTTCATGGTTTCCCTATTTATTGGTAGTTGCCATTTTCTTATTTGCTTTTTCAACAATGATTTCATGGTCGTATTACGGAATTAAAGGTTTTGATTATCTCTTTGGGAAAAGTTTCGAAAAACTTTTTAAAAGCAGAAAGCATGCAGACACCACTTATCGTATCATCTTTTTAGGATTTATCATAGTTGGCTCAGCTTCTTCTTTAGGTGCAGTTTTGGATTTTTCAGATATGATGATACTTTCTATGGCTTTTCCTAATATCTTAGGCTTAATAATATTGTCACCAGAAGTATATAGAGAATTTAAATCCTATATGCACAGACTCAAATCAGGAGAAATAAAAAAATATAAATAATTTTTATCGTTTTTTGGCTAATTTTTGGAATAGCAAGAAAGTATGAAATGTTTTGGAAATTAAACTTTTGGAGATAATAATAGTCAAAAGATTTGAACAGAATTGTTTTTTTTCTACAAATATTTTGTATTTGTCTGAATTTTATATAGTTTTGTGGTAATTA
>CAZJZP010000089.1:0-9139 GCA_964550505.1 uncultured Prolixibacteraceae bacterium
GTAAATGATGACGGAGAGCCATCTGGTAGTGCTGGCTTGCCAATCTACAATCAAATACAATCTTATAATATAACTAATGTGTTAATTGTGGTGGTTCGCTACTTTGGTGGAACGAAATTAGGCATTCCGGGTTTAATAAAAGCATACAAAAATGCCAGCATTGACGCACTGGAAAAAAATGCAATTATCAAAAAGTATCTTAGCAATTATATAGATTTAGAATTCCCTTATGCTGTTTTGGGAGATGTTGAGCGCATTATTAAAGAGGAAAAACTGGAAACTGCTAAACATGAATTTGGAATAAAATGTAATATCAGTCTAAAAACAAGAATTTCTAAAACACAAAAAATCAGCGATCGTTTTTTATTAATTCCTGATATTTTATTAAACATAAAAAGTGATAATTTGTACTAATTATAAATTAGTTTTCCTATAATACATTTTTTTTTAAAAGTCAATAGAAAAATATTTTTTTTTTACTTTTTTTTTGTTAATATTTGTAATTCCTAAAAAAGGATTTCAAGGGTTAGTGTATTATACTACAATTGAAGTATTTAAGAAATACGACAGGATTATTTAACCGCAAAAAAAAAAGTTTGAATGACAAAGAATTATTCTGATGTTTGGAAAAATTGCTTAAAGGTTATCAAGGATAACATTGGAATTGAAAGTTACAAAACCTGGTTTGATCCCATTCAGGCAATCAAGTTGGAGAACAATGTATTAACCATACAAGTTCCTAGTCAATTCTTTTATGAATGGTTGGAAGAGCATTATATCACACTTTTAAAAAAGACCATTAAAAAAGAATTAGGCACATCCGGCCGACTGGAATACAGTATTGTTATGGACAATGGGATTCAAGACAATAATCCATACACCATTAAGATGCCAACAAATAATAAAAAAGCCACAAAAAACCCGGCTGTATCAATGCCTATTGATATTAATAAAGGTACTTCCAAGGATATTCCAAATCCTTTTATTATTCCGGGATTACGAAAAATCAAAGTGAATTCTCAGCTTATTGACAGTTATTCTTTCGATAATTTTATTGAAGGTGACTGTAATCGTCTTGCTCGTTCTGCAGGAATTGCAGCAGGAGACAATCCAGGGAAAACAGCTTTTAATCCATTATTTTTATACAGTAGAATTGGTCTTGGGAAAACGCATTTATCCCATGCTATTGGTTTGCACATTAAAAATAAATTTCCAGAGAAGACAGTGCTTTATGTTAATGCCAATGAATTTTTAAATCAATTTATTGATTCTGTTAAAAGCAATAATCAAAATGATTTTATTCATTTTTATCAAATTATTGATGTTCTTATTGTAGATGATGTTCAGTTCCTCTGTGGAAAAGAGGCTACGCAAAATGTTTTCTTCCAGATATTCAACCACTTACATCAAAAAGGCAAACAGTTAATTATTACATCAGACAAGCCTCCTGTAGAAATGCAAGGTTTTCAAGCACGTTTACTTTCTCGTTTTAAATGGGGCTTATCTGCTGACTTACAATCGCCTGATTTAGAAACCCGTATCGCTATCATTGAAAACAAACTTTATCGCGACGGTGTTGAAATGCCAAAAGATGTGATAGAATATCTTGCGTATAATATTACTACTAACATTAGGGAACTCGAAGGTGCTTTGGTTTCTATTATCGCTCATTCGTCTTTCAATAAAAAGCCTATCACTCTTGAATTAGCAAAGCAGATGATTGATACTTTTGTGAAGAACAAGGCGAGAGAAATTTCTATCGATTATATTCAAAAAATTGTCTGTGATTACTTTAATCTTCCTTTAGAATTAATCAATTCTAAAACCCGAAAGCGGGAGATTGTACAAGCACGTCAGTTAGCAATGTATTTCTCAAAAAAGCTAACAAAATCTTCTCTTGCTACTATCGGTATTCATTGTGGAAATAAAGACCATGCAACCGTTCTTCATGCCTGTCGTACTGTCAATAATTTGATAGAAACTGACAAGCATTTCAGAACTTATGTTGACGATATAGAAAAAAAGATTAAGAATTAATGAAGAAAAGAGTCCTTATGGTCTGCCTTGGAAACATCTGTCGTTCACCTATGGCAGAAGCCATTCTCCGACACAAAATCCAAAAGCTAAACATTAATGCTGAAGTAGATTCCTGCGGTTTTGAAGCCTTTCATATTGGAGATTCTCCTGACCCAAGAGCTCAAGAAACACTTCTGAAACATGGAATTGCTGTTGGCAATATTCGTTCACGTTTATTCAAAACTTCTGATTTTGATAATTTTGATTACATCTATGTGATGGATGCAAACAATTTTGCAGATGTTAGTTTAATGGCACGAAATGCTGCCGATATGCAAAAAGTTGATTTTATCCGAAACACTGTTCATCCAGAAAAAAACATGGTAGTTTCCGATCCCTATTACGGAGGGCAAGAAGGTTTTGAGAAAGTTTTTAATGAGCTAGATGAAGCAACAGAAAAAATTTGTTCTATTCTTCAAGCATGATTCCAGACAAAGAATATATTATTGACAGTCATTCCTTGATAAGGAAATATATTCATCACACTCCCCTACTTGAATCCCAGAGTATAAACAAAAGTATTGGAGCAAGAATTTTGTTTAAAGCAGAAAATTTCCAGCGAGCCGGTGCTTTTAAATATAGAGGAGCTTGTAATGCCGTATTACGCTTGAGCGAAGAAAGCAAATCTTTAGGTGTAGCAACACATTCTTCTGGGAATCATGCGCAAGCTCTTGCAAAAGCAGCAAAAATGCAAGGAATAAAAGCGCATATTGTAATGCCTGAGACAGCTAAACAAATTAAAATAAAAGGAGTACAAGCAAGTGCAGCTAATATTTATTTCTGTGAACCGACACTGGAAGGAAGAGAAAATAAATTAAAAGAAGTAATACAACGCACTTCAGCCATTGAGATTCATCCGTATAATAATTATGATATTATTGCTGGACAGGCGAGCTGTGCAAAAGAAATATTTGAATCTTCTGAAAATTTCGACCTTCTTCTCTGTCCTGTTGGAGGAGGTGGTTTATTAAGCGGGAGTTTACTTAGCAGAAAGTATTTTAGTCCTGATACAAAACTTATTGCCGTTGAGCCAGAGGCTGCTAACGACGCTTATCGTTCTTTTCATTTTGGAATTTATCATCCTTCAATAAATCCCAATACAATTGCAGATGGTTTACTCACTTCTTTAGGAGAAAAAAACTGGGATATTATTCAAAATGAATTGGATGATATCGTTTGTGTTAGCGATGAATCCATTATTCTAGCCATGCGTTTGATTTGGGAACGACTTAAAATTATTGTAGAAGCTTCTTCAGCAGTGGTTTTAGCTGCTTTTTTGGAAAATAAAATCGACACAATAAAATATAAAAATATCGCTGCAATCCTATCAGGTGGAAATGTTGACATCCGTTCTTATTTTTCTTCTTTACAAGAAAAAAACAAGTAATTATATTATTTTCCCGCTGATTAAAGCTTAATTATACCTAATACCACAATTTTTATTAAACATAAAACACCAATGAGTTGTTATAAAGCAATGAATAATATGGAGTTTTTATTAGCTTTGCAGAATTATTAATTATGGATGAGAAATACGAAATAGAATCTCTTGTAAAACGATATAACAAGACAATAAAATCCAACAAATCTGTTTATTTTGATGTGGATGAATTTGTTTCTATTATCAATTATTACATTGATAATGGAAACGTTGGTGAAGCTCAAAAAGTATTACACAAAGCTTTTGAAATATATCCTAATCATATTGAATTACGTTTTAAAAAAGCAGAAATCTTATTTGAATTTGAGAACTTCACAAAATCACTTGAAGTATTACAGGAGATTGAAAATATTTATGAAGAAGAGGAAGAAATTCATATTCTGAAGGGAGAAATTCATTTTTACCGCGAGGAATATCCCTTAGCTATTTTAGAATACGAAAAAGCGCTAGACATAACAGAGGATCCATCATTAATTCTCTCAAGAATTATTGAGGCCTGTCAAATGATGAACGACCATGAATCTGCTATTGCGTATGTAAAAAAGCTCGTTGAATACTGTCCTGACGACAGCAGTGTTTGCAATGAGATTAGTGAGAGTTTTACTTTAGCTGGAAAAAGTATGGAAGGTATTGAATTTCTCAAAAGTTTTATTCAAACACATCCTTTTTCAGCAACAGCCTGGTATCATCTTGGAAACTCATTGCTGTATGAAGACAAATACAAAGAAGCAATAGATGCTTTCGATTATGCTTTAGCTTTAGATGATACACAAATTGTTGCATATCTTGACAAAGCTTTAGCCTACGAACTAATGGGAAAATATCAAGAAGCAATTGAAACATATCGTCAAGCCATTGATTTAGATATTTCTATTGCATATAATCATTATTCGATAGGAAATTGTTATGAAAAAGCTAAAATGGAGGAAGAAGCACTTAAGGCATATCAAACAGCAGTAAAACAAGATCCCTTTTATGCTGAAGCATGGTTTTCGATGGCTATGATTTTTCATAAAAACGACCAGTTAGAAGAAGCTAAATCTTATGTTTCTAAAGCTATCAGCATCAACGATTGGGATGATGAATATTATTTTGCCTTAGGCGGAATTCTGTATGATATGGGGAAATATGATGAGGCAATTGAAGAGTATAAAAAAGCCGTAGAAATAAATCCATTGCATGATGAATTATGGTTGGATTATTCCGAATGTTATTTTGCCAAGGATGAAATTGAGAAAGCAATTGAAATTATAGAATTGGGTATTACAGAACAAGAAAAAAACTACGCTTTCAAATATAGAAGAGTAAATTACCTGATTACAGCTGGCAAATTAAAAGAAGCATTGGAATATTTAGAAAGTCTTTTAATAGAAAATCCTGAAAAAAGCATTGAATTGTTTAAATTTGATGAGGATATTTGCAAAATGGAAGGGGTCGTAAATTTAATTAACACATACCAAAAAAAGAATATAAACTAAGCAAACAATATATGAATTTCACATTAAAAAACATCCCAGAAAGATCAGAAAAACCTCGTCAGATTGGAATAAATATGGTTATGGACAAAGGCTTAAGCCTTGCAGAAGCACAAAACTTAATAGATGTATCTGCGCATTTGATAGATTTTGTTAAACTAGGTTTTGGCACTTCAGCATTCAGTAATCAGGTGGAAGAAAAAATAGCTCTTTACCAAAAAAACAATATCAATGTATATTTGGGCGGAACTCTCTTTGAAGCCTTTGTAATCAGAAAACAATACGAAGATTATAAAAAACTCATCAAAAAGTGGAAACTTAAAGCGGTAGAAGTTTCTGATGGTTCCATAGATCTTTCCAGTGAAGAAAAGTGTGAATACATTAAAGATTTAAAAAATGATTTCATCGTGCTTTCAGAAGTAGGAAATAAATGTGCGGATAAAATAATGTGCAACACTGAATGGGTGGAATCCATTCAAAGAGAATTAGATGCAGGTTCTTTTAAAGTAATTGCAGAAGCGAGAGAAAGCGGAACTGTTGGTATATATGATGAAAATGGGAAAGCTAACACCACTCTTATTCAGCTCATTAAAGACAATGTTAATATGGACAATATGTTATGGGAAGCTCCCTGTAAATCACAACAATGCTGGTTTGTTCAGCAATTTGGAGCAAATGTTAATATTGGAAATATTAATCCGCAAGAAGTAATTGCATTAGAAACATTACGTACAGGATTACGTGGTGATACTTTCTTTCAATATTTATAAAAAGAAACAGAATGATACAATTTCTACAGCAATTCTTTAAAGGTATTGCCATGGGTGCAGCCAATGTTATTCCCGGGGTTTCCGGTGGAACTATCGCACTTATTACAGGCATCTTCGAACGCTTGATTAATGCGATAAAATCATTTAATTTCACGGCTCTCAAACTCCTTTTTAAAGGAAAACTCAAAGCATTTGCGCGGCATACAGACCTTGGCTTTCTTTTCGCTTTAGGAAGTGGAGTGGTTATTTCCATTATAAGTCTTGCTAGGGTCTTGGATTATCTTTTCACTAATTACCCTGTCCACGTTTGGGCTTTTTTCTTTGGATTAATACTTGCATCGGTCTATTTTGTCGGAAAAACCATTAACAAATGGAATTTTGCGGTAATACTATTCTTTATTATCGGTACAGGAATAGCAATAGGTATTACTTTATTAAGACCAGCTTCGGAAAACGACAGTTTTATCTACCTTATACTTTCAGGCGTTGCAGCAGTTTGCAGTATGATATTGCCAGGTTTATCTGGCTCTTTTATTTTAATTTTAATGGGTAACTATAAATTGGTTGCTATTGATGCTATTAACAATGCAAACCTTGCCGTTCTTCTTCCCATTGCTATTGGTGGCATTGGAGGATTAATATTCTTTAGTCATTTACTTTCATGGGTTTACAAAAAATACAGAAACCAAACGATTGCTATTCTTACTGGTTTTATACTAGGTTCCTTAGGTATTATCTGGCCATGGAAAACAACAATCACCGAAAAATTTGGAGACAAAGTGAAAATCACAGGATACAATTGGGAATTTCCTGAAATCAATAGTGAATTTTTTATTGCCTTAGGCTTTATTCTTGCAGGAATAATAATTATCAGTCTTATAGAAATCTTAGCCAATTCTAATAGTAAAAAAACAAATGCGTAAAAAGAAATATGCTCTTATTGGAGAAAAGCTATCCCATTCTTTTTCACAAGATTTTTTTGAAGAAAAATTCAATAAGGAAAACATTGATGCCTCCTATACATTAATTGAAGTCGATACTATTTCTACAATCAAAGAAATCGCCAAAATGCATGATTTAGATGGTTTTCAAATTACCATTCCTTACAAGAAGTCAATTATTCAATACTGTGATTTTTTAGCAGATAATATTACTGAAATACAATCTGTTAACACTGTTTTTGTCGATAAAGAAACACAGCTTTTTTATGGATGCAATACCGATATTGTAGGTTTTGAAGCTAGTATCAGTTATTACTTAAATAATAAGAAAAAAGCACTAATTTTAGGAAATGGAGCTACGGCTTCTAGTGTTTCCTATGTTCTTAGGAAATACGGTATCAATTGCACATTTGCTGTTAGAACAATCAAATCAAATAATAATGAAGTATTATTTGACCAACTCCAAGCAAGCGATATTACTTCCTTTGATATCATCATCAATACAACTCCATTGGGAATGTATCCAAAAACGGACAACTTCCCTCCTATTCCTTACCAGGCAATACATCCAGCACAATTAGTTTATGATGTTATTTATAATCCTGCTGAAACAATTTTTCTGCAAAAAGCTAAAAAACAAGGAGCTAATTGTAAAAACGGATTAAATTTCTTAGCTTTACAAGCCAAAGCTAGTTGGCAATTTTGGAACACAAAAACAAAGGATTATGCAATCAATTTTATTAGAAATGGCAATGTTTCCCACGGATAAAGGGGAAAGTGTCAGCAAATATGTCAGTAAAGTAGTTAAAATGATTAGCGAAAGCGGTCATCCATATAAACTTACACCCATGGGAAGCATCATTGAAACCCAAACAATGGATGAAGCCTTGCATATTATAAAAAGCGCCTATGAAATCTTAGCAAAAGATGCAAATCGCATCTATGCTACAATGAAATTTGACATCAGGAAGAATCAACAGCACCGTATGCAATCAAAAATTGCTTCTATAGAGCAAAAAATTGGAAAAATTAATCAATAATGAAATTCTATTTGCTTTTTCTATCCATTTCCATGATTTTCCTCATCAGTTGCGAAAAGGATCCATTTATTCTAGATAAAAAAGAAGATTTAGAAGGTCTTATCGCGAAAGAATACATATACTTCCAAGAGGATTTTATAGCATATATAGATTACCACTATTATGAAGACAATAATTTATTAGAAAGCAAAAAAACTTATACTACCACCGGAGAACTTTATTATGAAATAGATTATGAATATTCTCCACGTAATTTTCTACAGACAAAAAAAACACTTAATCATTCAGTAAATACATCAAAAGAAGATTTTTACCAATACAATTATTTTGATAGTATCTTATCTATAACCACATCTTTTTCAGATAACAGCAGTGTTTTATCTCAATTTAGTTATAATGAAAGTTTTCAGAAATCAGAAAAGCAGGAATTTAGTTCAGGATTATTATTAAGATATACCGTGTATCATTATAATACACTTGATAAAATATGGTTAATAAAACATTATAGTCCAAGTGATTCATTAACTGCTTTTGAGGAATACAAATATTTTTCCAACAATAGTTATTCTAAAGAAATGCATACAGCAAGTGCATATTTGGGTTATATACATTATAAATTTAATACAGCAGGAAATATTATTAGAAAAGATGAATATAATGCTAATAACATATTAGAGAAACAAAGTTTATACAGCTATAATAACAGAAATCAACTTATCTGTAAAGAAGAATTTGACAAAAGCGGAATGAGTTTATATAAACGAATCTATGTTTATCATTAAACTTATTTCACAATAATTACCGTACCTCTGTATTCATAATCAATATCTGTATTTCGCTCATACACATGGAAATAATAAGAATACACATTACTTATCATTTCTTCTTCATGCATGCTAAGTCCATTAATACTGCCATCCCAACCTTCATTGATATCTGTGTTTTCAAATACTAATTTGCCCCAACGGTCATAAATGCGCATCATATATCTGTCTTCATCTACATTGGTACCTTTGGGGATAAAAATATCGTTGATATTATCTCCATCTGGACTAAAAGAATTTGGAATGAAGAAAGTAAATAATTGATTTATCACAATTCTAACGCTTGTGGAATCTCTACAGCCAAAATCATCTTCGATATAAAGCCAAGTTTCGTATGTTCCTGAATTCATGTAAGCATGTATAGGATCAAGACCGTTTCCAAAATTTCCATCGCCAAAATCCCAATCCCAACTTATTGCTCCAATAGAAGCATCGGTAAACTGAACGTCTTCGTTTATTTCTGCTGGATTTGGACTCACAGAATACGCAGCCATCGGTCCGGGAATATTACCAACTACTACACTCGCAGTAGATTCACATCCATTATCGCTCACTGTTACTGTATATGTTCC
>CAZJZP010000090.1:0-9131 GCA_964550505.1 uncultured Prolixibacteraceae bacterium
TTTGAAGGTTTATTCTTTAATATTAAAGTTTTGTAACAGTAGATGTAATGCTATGCTTTTGTAAAGAAGAGTATCTATAGTGTGTAATAGTTTTTTGTTATTTTGCCAACCAGTAGGCTGGATTTTGCGTTGCTTTTCCTTTCCAAACCTCAAAATGTAAGGTGCTGCTTCCTCCATCAGAAATTAGGCTTCCAATATTGTCTTTTGTTTTTAATTCCTGTCCTACGCTAACATAAACCGAGGAAAGATTGGAATAAACAGAAAGGTATTCTCCGTGTCGGACAATTACCGCAGAAGTTCCATTCGGAAGACTTATAACCGCTTTCACAACTCCTTCAAAAACCGCTCGAACATTTGCACCACTGGTGGTAGCAATATCAATTCCGTTGTTTTTTATTTTCACATTTGCCAAGGCAGGATGTGGATGTTCTCCATAAGTACTTGAAATTACTCCTGTTTCAGAAGGCCAGGGCAATTTTCCTCTGTTGCTCTCAAAAGAAGCGCTAAGGGCTTTTTCTTTTGGTGTTAGAGTAGCAATACCGCTAGCATTTGTAGTAACAGCTCCTCCTGCTTCTTTAGCAATAATTGCTTCTATGGTCTTTTGGATTTTTGCTGCTGCTTGTTGGTTTTCCCGAATTTTTGCCCGCAGTTTTTGTTCGTCTTGCTTGAGTTTTGAAATGGTTTCCCGTTTGTCGTTTTTTTCTTTGTCAAGTTTTTGACGCTCTGTTTGTTTGCTCCTTAACAAACCGAGTTTCTCGTCTTTGATTGCTTGCATTCTACTTAGTCGTTCAGAAAGTGCAAGCTGATGATAACGAATGGTTTCTTCTTGTTTCACAACATATTCGGAAAATAATTCTAAGTATTTTAAGCGTAAAAAAGCTTGGTTAAAATCCGCAGCAGAAAAAAGAAACATCAAACGTGTGTAAGAATCTTTATTCAAATACGCATAATAAATCATTTCAGCATACTCTTTTTTTAGCACTTCAATATAGTCCTTGAGTGCCTCTATTTCAGACTCTAAACGACTTATTTCATCATCAATTAAACTTAGTTCGCTGGAAATAGTCAAAATCAAGTCTTCTCTTTGTACAATTTGCTTAGAAATAAGCTGTAATTGATTAAGATTAGCGGATTGTTCTTTTTGTGTTTTTTGGAGTAGTTGATTAGTATATTTAATATCATTTTCAATGCGCTGCTTGTCCTTCAGTAATTCTTCTTTTGTTTTTTGTGCTGAGGCAGTCTGGTTCAAAAAAAGAACGAATAAAGATAAAAACAGCAGGAAAATAGAGGTATTATTTTTCATCATTTTTTTCTTCCATCGGTTTATAACTAGCAGGAATAGTGAAAGATAAACTCACTTCGTCGTCAATTCTGATTTTTGAATATTGTAAACGAATAAAAATCTTATTTTCTGCAATTACCTCATAGGTGTTTTCAACAGAAAACAACATTTCGTTTATCTCTTCGAACTTCAAATACTCCACATTCAATTTATTGTTTCCCTTTTTTATTTCTTTAATGCTTTCTTTTACAATTTTAAAGCTTTCCGGATCAAGCCAAATATCCTGAATAAGAATACGTTCTTTGTCGTTTTGGTTTCTAACATGTTCTTTTAGTTTTTTCCGGCTTAAGGTTGTTAACTTGTATTGTTTATTATCTAATACACTTTTAAAAATACTGTTTTCGTAATACGAAAAATCATTACCAATTAAAAGGGCTTGAATCATGTCATAATCAAAAGCGGTATTCATCATAAGATTAATATAATCGTAATCTCCGACAAAATAGCTTCTGTTAATTCTGTTCATAATATAAACAGAGTCGTTAGATAAAAGTACGCGAAGCATTTCTATTCCCAAAAGGGGGGAAATAGAAATCCAAATTAGGCTGTCTTTTTTTATGCGTATTTGACCCTTAAAATTATTTGGGTTTTTATCCAAAATGACTTCAGCGTCGAAGCGAGCAACAAACCAGTCGTATTTCAATTCGTTTTCTTTTAATTTTGAAAACAAATATTCCGGACCTTCTTCTTTTTTATCTTTTATGGGTTCTTTTATATCCTTTTTGTATGTTCTACAAGAGAACAACAGTATAAGTATAGATAGTATAATAAAGACACTGCTTTTATTCATAGAGCTTTTCTTCTTTAATTTTTCTTTCAAGAATGCTGCTGTCTTTTTTTGTGTTTTCAAATGCTTTTTTCCAGTATTCCAGCGCTTCTTCTTTTTTATTTGATTTAAACAGGACATCGCCGTAATGTTCGTAAACTTCGGCATTTTCCTCTGTTAATAATTCAATTGCTTTTGATAAAATGATTTCAGCTTCTTCGTATTGTTTTTGTTTATAAAGTATCCAGCCATAAGTGTCTAAAAAACTTGGATTTCGAGGCTCAAAGCCTAGGGCAATTTTTATCATTTCTTCCGCTTTTTCCAGCTTTTCAGAACGCAAAGCCAAATAATAGCTATATTGATTTAAAATGTGCAGATTTTTGGAATCAGCCGCTAAAGCCTTTTCATAATATTGGTCTGATAAATCATATTCTTCTAAATGGTGATACGCATTTCCAAGCAAACTGAAGAAATCGGTTTTTAAGCTTTTGTTGTTCCCAATAAAGTATTTTCCGACATTTAAACGCTCAATCGCTTTTTCATATTCTTTGTTTTGTATTAGTCCGGTTGCAGAGATTACATATATTTTTGCTTGTTCAGGAAATATTTCCAGCGCTCTATCAATTTCATATTCTAAGCTATCATATTCTTCCAAATATAAATAGCACAATAAGTATTCTTCCCAAACCAAATATTTTGAAGAATCTATTTGCAAAACTATTGCCAAATGCTTTTTTGCAGCAGAAAAATCTTTGTTTTGAAACATAAAATCGGCATACATAGAATGTGCTTTTGCTTCTTCTGGATGGGTTTTAATCAAGATTTCCAATAATTCGAAAGCTTCTTTTTCAACTTCTTCGTTAACTAAAAACTCATTAGCTGAATAATAACCCATTAAGACTTTGATTTTTGAATCAATATCTGTTTTTTTATTGGCAAAAGCGGTTTTCATTTCCTCCAAATATTTTTCCTGATCTCCTATCGAACGATAATAGGAAGCCAAAGAAAGGTGAATTCTGGGATCGTTTGGGTCGATTTCCAGTATTTTATTGTATGCCTCCACCGCAAGCATGTCTTTTCCAAGATTGGTGTATAAATCAGCTAATATTCCCCAGTATTTTGTTTCCGAAGGAAAAGCTTCTGTTAAGGCTTTAATCTCATTTATTGCATTTTCATAATCTTGAATATGCAGATAAATTTTGTGTTTTTGTATTGATATTTCTTCGTTTATTCCTATTTGCTCTTCTAATAAATCATACACATCAATGGCTTTTTTATATTGTGAGGAATAAATATAAATGGCTGCCCATTCGTAATAATAATCAATGTATTCTCTTTGTTGCAATACGAGTTTTTCGAAAATGCTTGCAGCTTTATCATATTGGCGGATTTCTGCATAAATTTTAGCCAAACGTAATTGAAACCACTTGTTTTCCGGCTCAAGTTTAGCTGCACTTTCAGCTAAAATTGCTGCGTCATTAAAGCTCTTTTCCTCCATAAGAATGCCTGCTAATGCATATAAAGCAGTGGCGTTTTCAGCATCTTTTTTTATACAGTGTGCATATATTTCTTTGGCTTTAGATAAATTGCCTAAGCTTTCTTCTTTTTTCGCCTCTAAAAGTAAGTTTGTTGTTTCAATTTCTTGTTTTCTGGAGTCTCCACTTTTGTTTCTATTAAAAAGAGAGCAGGAATTAAAGACTATTGTCAATAAGACCAGTGCAAAAATGATATGTGTTTTGTTTTTTTTCAAATCTTTTACTTAAAAGAAGTATAATCTCCTATACTAACGTCATTTTTTCTTCCTTTGTATTCAACAGCATTTCCAATCATGGAATTTTTTAAATTTGCATCTGTAATGCGGCTGTCTTCTTGGATAATAGAGTTCTCAATTACAGAATTTATAATGCAGGAATTTTTCCCAACAGAAACGTAAGGACCAATAATAGAGTTTGTAATTTTTGCATTCTCTCCGATAAAACAAGGGGGAATAATGATTGAATTATGGTTTTCCATTGTTTTGGATAGCAATTCTTCTTCTTTTAAATAGCATAAAACACGTTGGTTGGTATATACTGTTGCATCTTTGTTGCCACAATCCAGCCATTCGCTAATATTATTTGCGTAAAAAGGAATTCCTTGCTGCATCATGTTTTGCAAAGCATCCGTAAGTTGATATTCGCCATTTTTAAGAATCTTGTTTTCTAAAAGAAAGGCAATTTCTTCGGCAAGTTTTTCCGCTTTTTTGAAATAATAAATTCCAATAATAGCTAAATTAGATACCGGCGTTTGTGGTTTTTCAATAAATGCAGTGATTTTGTTTTCTTGCGTGGTTTTCACAACTCCAAAAGCTTCGGGGTTTTCAACTTCTTTAACCCAAATAACACTATCTTGATCTTCTTGCAACTTTATTTTTGCTTTAAAAAGAGTATCAGCAAAGGCAACAATAGTTTTTCCTTTTAATAATTTTTCTGCACAAAAAATGGCATGGGCTGTGCCCAGCGCTTCTTTCTGATAGAAAATATGTGCTTTTGCGCCCGCTTCTTCTGCAATGCCGATTAATTTTTCCTCCACAGCTTTGCCAAAATCTCCAATTACAAAAGCTATTTCATCAATTTTCTCAGAAGAAACGCTACAAATTTCCTCCACCAATCGTTGAACAATGGGTTTTCCTGCTATATGAATTAAGGGCTTAGGAACAGAAAGCGTATGTGGTCGCATACGCTTTCCCATTCCCGCCATTGGAATTATTAATTTCATCTGCTGTTTTTAATAAGGTTTGTAATGATATTCGTGATCATCGTCGATTATCCAAAACTCATCATTATAAAGTTTAATAATTCGATAAGTTTCAACAATTTGGAATACAAGGGTGTTGGTGAGTTGAAGTTCATCGTCTCCTACAAAAGCCCACGTTCCTTTTTTTATTTCTATTCCACTAACGCTATTAGTAAAATCGCCATCTTTGCTAAATGTCATTTTATTATTATCGTCAAAACTTACTTCTTGACCACTAGTAGCATCGTATTTTGCCTCTAATAGCCATGTTTGAGCAATTCGTTGTTTGTTAGTTCGAAGAGTAATAAAAGGACCCTCTTCATATTTTGTACAAGATCCAAGTGCAATAATGCAAATAATACAAAGTGTAATAATTTTTTTCATATCTGTAGTTTTTATTAAGGTTTCTATTTAATGTCCTGTATGACCAAAGCCACCAGCTCCTCTTTCTGTTTCTTCTAAAATTTCAACGTTCTCCCATTCCACTTTTTCGTGTTTTGCAACAATCATTTGAGCAATTCTTTCCCCGTCTTGAATTACAAAATCTTCGGTAGAGAGGTTAATTAGAATGACTTTTATTTCACCTCTGTAATCAGCATCTATTGTGCCAGGAGAATTTAACACACTAATACCTTTTTTGATTGCTAAACCACTTCTTGGTCGGATTTGAGCTTCATATCCAACAGGAAGTTCAATAAATAGCGCAGTGGGTATTAAAGCCCTTTCCATTGGTTTTAAAACAATTTCATTGTCCAAACTTGCCCTGATATCCATTCCCGCAGAAGCAAGGGTTTCGTAAACGGGTAATTGGTGATTTGATTTGTTAAGTATTTTTACTTTCACGTATTTGATTTTAAATTAGAGCAAAAATAAGCAAAAAGCTTGCGATAAAAACACAACTAAAAGAAAACTTATTAAAATTTAGCTGTTAATCTTTTCCTTTCAGAGATAATAATGATTAAAATATATACAATTAAAAACACAGTATTTACAAGCATTTTTTCTGAAAAAGAATGAAAATCTATTCTGGTACTGATGAGATATAAGCCAACAGCAGAGCCAATATAAAGAATGATTTTTTTAATATTATAAGGAATAGGATACACTTTCTTTCCGATAAAATAAGAGCCTATAGCCATGGACGCATAACAGATTAAGGTTGCCCAGGCAGAACCAACATATCCGTATATGGGAATCCAAATAATATTCAAAACAATGGTAATTAATGCACCAAAACTATACAATGCAGCTCCGTAAATTGTTTTGTTTTTTAATTTGTACCAAACGGAAAGATTATAAAAAATGCCTAAAAAAACATTGGCAAGGAGTAAAATTGGAACTACCGTAACCCCAACACGGAATTCTTCCCCA
The DNA here is from genome assembly GCA_964550505.1 of uncultured Prolixibacteraceae bacterium. Classification (GTDB taxonomy): domain Bacteria; phylum Bacteroidota; class Bacteroidia; order Bacteroidales; family CAZJZP01; genus CAZJZP01. The sequence goes on from CAZJZP010000090.1 coordinate 6,255, forward strand.
ACGAATTTTATAACAACATCCAGATACATAAGAATACCCATCATAATCAAACCGATTATGATGACAAAATAATTCATAACAGAAGCATAGGTTTTTCGTGCATCTGTGTTTTTTTCTTGGGCAAAGAAGAAGGGTTCGGCAGCGTATCTGAAAGCCTGAATAAAAACGGAAATTAAAATGGAGACTTTATAACAAGCACCATAAATACCCAATTCAGCCATTGCAATATCTTGTGGTAAAAGATATTTGAGCAGAATTCTATCAAGCGTTTCGTTACTTATTCCAGCCATTCCAGCTATAAGTAAAGGAAATCCATACCTCATGAGTGTTTTCCACAAAGCCCTGTCAAAATGAAGTTTGTGCTTGAATATTTCTGGACATAAAAACAAAAACGTTAGACCGCTTGCAATAAGATTTGAGATAAAAACATAAGCTACTTCTGGACTTTCTGTACCATAAGTAGCTGCAAATTCAGTTATAACGCCACTTCCTTCTTTGATAAAAGCCATGTGGGGAAGGAAAAACCAAAGGTTTAATCCAATATTTAATCCAATATGAAAGAGTTTTAAAAAAGCAAACTTTTTGGCTTTATTCTCAGCTCTAAGTCGGGCAAAAGGTACTGCACTCATCGCATCCAGTCCAATAATTAATACCAGATAAATCAAATATTCGGGATTGGCAGAATAACGAAGAATAGAAGACAAGGGTTGGTTGAAAGAAAGGCTTAAAATCCAAAAAACCAAAGTAAAAAAGCAAACAGAAAGAAAAGCGGTTGAAAAAACTTTATTTTTTATTGTATTGTACTTTTCAGAATAACGAAAAAAGGCGGTTTCCATTCCAGATATTAAGAGAACAATAAAAAAAGCACTGTAAGCATACATTTCGGTAACTACCCCATAGGTAGCTTCAGCAAACACACGCGTGTATATTGGCACCAAAAAATAATTAAGCAATCTTCCAACAATACTGCTTAATCCGTATATTGCAGTTTGACCTGCAAGTTGTTTTAATGGGTTTAATGTCCTCATCGTTTAGTAAAACAAAGGTATAAAAATTACAGTATTCTCATACGCGAAGCATCAAGTTTAATAAAAACAAATAATAAAATACTTAAAGACCAAAGAGAAGAGCCGCCGTAGCTGAAAAAAGGCAAGGTAATCCCAATTACAGGGATAAAACCGATTGTCATTCCAATATTAATAAAAAATTGAACAAAGAGAATGGAAAGCACAGAATAGCCATAAATTCTGCTGAAATCGTTGTTTTGCCTTTCTGCCATGAGAATTAAGCGGTAAAAAAGTGCTAAAAACAGTAAAACAACGATGCTGCTACCTATAAATCCCCATTCTTCTCCTATAGTACAAAAAATAAAATCTGTGCTTTGCTCGGGAACAAAGTTGTATTTTGTTTGTGTACCCTGCAAATAGCCTTTTCCGCTAAAACCTCCCGAACCAATAGCTATCATTGATTGATTAACATTATAACCAACTCCTCTTGGGTCAGACTTTAAGCCTAGTAAGACCTCAACCCTGTTTTTCTGGTGATCTTCCAAAACTTTTTCAAAAATATAATCAACACTAAAAATATAGAAAACAGCTAATAATGCAATTAGACTTAGTGAAAAAATGTTTTTCCGTTTCCTATCACTTAAGAAAAACAATAATACAGCAATTAAAACAATACTTACTATCAGATAAAACTTTAAGACGAGCAGGCTTAATACAAAAAGGAGAATAGCAAGAATTCCAAAAAACAAGAGTTTTGCTGTTATTCCTTCTCTATATAAAACTAAAAAGAAAGCTAAAAATAGAATAGCAGATCCCGTATCGTGTTGTAAAAGTGTTAAAATTAAAGGGAAAAGAATAATGCAAAAGGCAATAGCTTTTGTTTTGAAGTTGGGGTTTTTATCGGAATGTTTGCTTAGGTATTTTGACAAGGCGAGAGCTGTCGCAAACTTCATAAACTCAGAAGGTTGAATGCGGATAAAATCATTTATTACTATCCAAGAATGCGAGCCTGCGACTTCTTTCCCAATAAAAAACACTAAAATCATTAGTAAAAGGAAAAAAGCATAAAAGACGTAACTAAAGATAGAAAAAAAACGAGCATTAATAAAGAGAATAATCAAACCGATAACCAAAGAGCTAGCTATCCATATCGCTTGTTTCCCATATCGCTGGCTAATGTCAAAAATATTATCGTGTGATGAATCAAAAACAGCAGCATAAATATTTAGCCAACCGAAAATAACCATTAGTAAAAATAATAAAATGGTAATTCCGTCTAATCGGGCAAATATGCTGTTTGTGTTTGTTTTCATTCTTCTGTTGTTTCGCTTGTTTCTTCAGTTGCATTAGTAGTTTTTACGTATTTTTTCACATCCATAAGATTGGCATTTATCATTCGGTTTTCTAACTCCATTCTTTTTACTTCTCCGTTTAAATATTTTTCAATAATTAAACTTGCGATAGGAGCCGCCCATGTAGAACCATATCCTGAATTTTCAATTAATACTGCGACTGCTATTTTAGGATTATCCATAGGAGCAAAAGCAACAAAAACCGAATGATTTGCCCTTGGTGGGTCTTGAACTGTACCCGTTTTTCCACAAACAACAATGTTTGGAATGTAGGCTGATGTTGCTGTTCCCGATAAAACCACATCTCGCATACCCAAAACAATGGATTCAAAATATTCTTTGTTAATATTTACTTGCTGTTGTTTTTTGTATTTAGAATCAATAAAACCAGGCTTTCCAACACCATTAATGATATGAGGGATATAATAATATCCTCTATTAGCAATAAAAGCAGACATATTTGCTAACTGAAGCGGAGTAACCCCAATTTCACCTTGTCCAATTGCAATGGATATAAT
>CAZJZP010000091.1:0-8039 GCA_964550505.1 uncultured Prolixibacteraceae bacterium
AAGGATTGAAGTGGAGGGATGCTGGTGCACAGGTTTTAGTACCTACCGAAAAAGTATATCAGCTCAGAAAAGGAAAAAAAATCAGTAAAGAAAGAAACTATTTTCCGGGCTACATATTAATTGAAGCAAACCTTGGTGGTGAGCTCGCTCATATAATAAAAGCTGTTCCTGGTGTTATAGGCTTCCTTTCCGAAAAAGGTGGAAATCCTATACCATTACGACCTTCAGAAGTCAACAGAATTCTTGGAAAAGTAGATGAGCTTTCCGAGAAAGGGGAAGAAATGAACGACCCATTTATTGTTGGAGAAACAGTCAAAGTAGTTGACGGACCTTTCAATAATTTCAGTGGAGTTGTTGAAGAAGTGGATGATGATAAGAAGAAATTAAAAGTAATGGTGAAAATTTTCGGAAGAAAAACACCCTTGGAATTAAGTTTTTTACAAGTCGAAAAAGAATAAACAAACAACTAAACTAAATAGTTACTTTTAAGCAATCAAAAATGGCAAAAGAAGTAAGTGGATTAATTAAATTACAAATCAATGGAGGAGCGGCAAATCCATCTCCACCAGTAGGACCTGCATTAGGTGCTAAAGGTGTGAATATTATGGAATTTTGCAAGCAATTCAATGCCCGTACGCAAGAAATGGCAGGGAAAGTTATTCCTGTTGTTATTACGGTTTATGCCGATAAATCATTTGATTTTATTATCAAAACGCCCCCTGTTGCTGTTCAACTGCTCGATGCAGCTAAGCTTAAGTCAGGTTCAGCCGAACCTAACCGAACCAAAGTTGCTCGAATTACATGGGATCAGGTAAAAGAAATAGCGGAAGCTAAAATGCCTGATTTAAATGCATTTACAGTGGAATCAGCAATGAGAATGGTGGCTGGCACAGCCAGAAGTATGGGAATCGTTGTAAAAGGAACACCTCCTTTTGAACAGTAATAAAGTTTGTTTCGAACTTAAAATAAAAGAAAGACAAACATGACAAAATTAAGTAAAAATAAAAAAGCTGCTTTAGAAAAGTTCGACAAGAGCAAACTGTATTCAGTGGAAGAAGCTATTCAAACAGTAAAAGATATTACTTTTACAAAGTTTACCTCTTCTTTTGATGTAGATGTCAGACTTGGAGTTGATCCTCGTAAAGCTAATCAAATGGTTCGTGGGTCGGTAACACTGCCTCATGGAACCGGGAAAACAGTTAGAGTTTTAGTGCTTTGTACTCCTGAAAAGGAAGATGAAGCCAAAGAAGCTGGAGCTGATTTCGTTGGCTTAGACGATTACATCGAAAAGATTAAGGGCGGATGGACTGATGTTGACGTGATTATTACTTCACCCAACGTTATGCCTAAAATAGGACCTATCGGTCGTATTCTTGGCCCTAGAGGTTTGATGCCAAATCCAAAAACAGGTACAGTTACTATGGATATCCAAAAAGCGGTAAAAGATGCTAAATCTGGTAAAATTGACTTTAAAGTTGATAAATTTGGTATTATTCATAATTCTATTGGAAATGTATCTTTTTCAAAAGAACAATTAGTGGATAATGCAAAAGAATTATTAACCACAATTGTCAAAATGAAACCCGCTGCAGCAAAAGGAACTTATGTAAGGAGTATTTATTTTTCCAGTACAATGAGTCCTGGTATTCATGTCGATCCGAAATCAATCTAAAGGAATTATTATGAGAAAAGAAGAAAAAAATCAAATGATCGATTCCTTGGCAGAAAAATTAGCTGAAAGCAATTTTTTCTACTTTACTGATGCTTCAGGATTAAATGCAGAACAAACAGCTAACTTGAGAAGAATTTGCTTTAAAAAAGAAGTAAATCTTTTAATGGTTAAAAACACATTGCTTAAAAAAGCAATGGAAAAAACGGATAAAGAGCTGGATGAATTGTATGATGTTCTTAAAGGCAATACAACAATTATGTTTGCCAATGTTGGGAACGTTCCTGCAAAACTCATTAAGGAATTTAGAAAAAATGCTGAAAAACCTATTCTTAAAGGGGCCTATGTAGAAGAAGTATGCTACTTAGGAGAAGAAAATTTAGAAAACCTTTGTAATATTAAGTCTAAAGAAGAATTAATTGCAGATGTTATCGCATTGCTTCAATCACCCGCTAAGAATGTTATATCAGCACTGCAGTCAAGTGGAAATACCCTTACAGGTGTATTAAAAACCTTGTCTGAAAAAGCCGAATAATCGTAAAATATTTAATTAATTGAAACCAATAAAAAAATAAAATAACATGGCAGATTTGAAAAAATTCGCAGAAGAATTAGTTAACCTTTCAGTAAAAGATGTTAACGAATTAGCAGAAATACTTAAAGAAGAATATGGTATTGAACCTGCTGCTGCAGCTGTTGCTGTAGCTCCTGGAGCAGCCGCTGGTGGCGATGCTGCTGCAGAAGAACAAACACAATTTGACGTAATTTTAAAAGCAGCTGGTCAAGCAAAACTTGCTGTTGTTAAGTTAGTTAAAGAACTTACTAGCCTTGGCTTAAAAGAAGCTAAAGAACTAGTTGATTCTGCACCTAAAGCTATTAAAGAAGCTGTTACTAAAGATGAAGCAGAAGCTTTAAAGTCACAACTTGAAGAGGCTGGCGCAGAAGTTGAAATTAAATAAACATATTGTTTGTGTTTATAAGGAATGACTTCACCCTTTTTGGGTAGAAGTCTTTCCTTGTTTTTATAAATTTGATTTTTTGGTTTAACTTAAAACATTAATGCTTTGGCTAATAATAAGATTGATAGAATCAATTTTGCTTCAACCGTAAACCAAATTGATTATCCCGATTTCCTTGAAATTCAATTAAAATCATTTCAAGATTTTTTTCAATTACAAACAAGTTCAGAAAACCGTAAAAACGAAGGTCTGTATAAAGTTTTTAGTGAAAATTTCCCTATAAGCGATGCACGAAATAATTTTGTTTTGGAGTTTATCGACTATTATGTTGATCCTCCTATGTATGTTATTCAGGAGTGCTACGAAAGTGGATTAACATACAGTGTTCCTCTTAAAGCTAAACTGAAGCTTTATTGTACTGACGAAGAACATGAAGACTTTGAAACCGTTATTCAAGATGTCTATCTTGGAACCATTCCCTATATGACACCCAAAGGAACATTCCTTATTAATGGTGCCGAAAGGGTTATCGTTTCCCAACTTCACCGCTCTCCTGGCGTGTTTTTCGGCAATAGCAGACATGCTAATGGCAGCATTCTTTATTCTGCTAGAATTATTCCCTTTAAGGGTTCGTGGATGGAATTTGCTACCGATATCAATAATGTAATGTATGCATATATTGATAGAAAAAAGAAATTACCAGTAACTACTTTATTGCGTGCAATTGGTTATGAAAGCGACCAAGAAATACTTGAAATTTTTGACCTTGCCGACGAATTCAAAGTAACAAAAACTGGATTAAAAAAAGCAATTGGCCGCAAATTAGCTGCCAGAGTTGTTAAAACTTGGATCGAGGATTTTGTTGATGAAGATACAGGTGAAGTTGTTTCTATCGAAAGAACGGAAGTTATTATTGATAGAGAAACTGAAATTGAAAACAAACACATTGACCTTATCATCGATTCTGGAGTGAAAAATATTCTTCTTCACAAAGAAGACCAAGATATTTCTGATTACTCGATTATCTTCAATACACTCCAAAAAGATACGGCAAACTCAGAAAAAGAAGCTGTTGAATACATATACAGACAACTTCGTAATGCTGAGCCCCCAGATGAAGAAACAGCTAGAGGGATTATTGATAAACTTTTCTTCTCCGATAAACGATATGATTTAGGAGAAGTTGGAAGATATCGTATCAATAAAAAATTAGGCTTTGATAATTCTATTGATGATAAAGTATTAACAAAGCAAGATATTATTCAGATAATCAAGCATTTAATTAACTTGATTAATGCTAAAGAGGATGTGGATGATATTGACCACTTAAGTAATAGACGTGTCAGAACAGTTGGAGAACAATTATATGCACAATTTGGTGTTGGTCTTGCAAGAATGGCAAGAACAATTAAAGAAAGAATGAATGTGCGCGATAATGAAGTCTTTACTCCTACTGATTTGATTAACGCAAAAACACTATCTTCAGTTATTAATTCCTTTTTTGGAACTAACCAATTATCTCAGTTTATGGATCAAACAAATCCATTGGCTGAAATAACCCATAAAAGAAGAATTTCTGCTTTAGGACCAGGTGGTTTATCAAGGGAAAGAGCAGGATTTGAGGTCAGGGACGTGCATTATACACATTACGGACGTCTTTGTACAATTGAAACACCAGAAGGACCAAATATTGGTTTGATTTCTTCTTTGTGTGTTTATGCTAAAATTAATAAACTTGGTTTTATTGAAACACCTTATAAAAAAGTAATAGATGGCATAGTAGCGGTCAATGAAGAGCCAATATATTTGAGTGCCGAAGAGGAAGAAGAAAAGATTATTGCTCAGGCAAATACTAATCTAAGCCCCGATGGAAGTTTTAATCAGGAAAAGGTAAAAGCTCGTTATTTAGCAGATTACCCAATTGTTGAGCCACAAGATTTGAAAATGATTGATGTTGCGCCAAATCAGATTGCATCTATTGCCGCTTCTTTAATTCCATTTCTTGAACACGACGATGCTAACCGTGCACTTATGGGTTCGAATATGATGCGTCAAGCAGTACCCCTTTTAAGACCTGAAGCACCAATTGTTGGAACAGGCATCGAACGTAATGTGGCTATCGATTCAAGAATTCTTATTAGAGCCGAAGGTGATGGCGTTGTTCAATATGTTGACGCAACAAAAATCACAGTAAAATATACTCGTAGTGAAGAAGACGTACTCGTTAGTTTTGAAGGAGACGTTAAAACATATCATTTACAAAAATTTACTAAAACTAACCAAAGTACTTGTGTTAATTTAAAACCAATTGTATATAAAGGTCAAAAAATTACAAAAAATCAAGTGCTTTGTGATGGATATGCTACAAAAGAAGGCGATTTAGCTCTAGGCAGAAACCTTAAAGTGGCATTTATGCCGTGGAAAGGCTATAATTTTGAAGATGCTATCGTTATTTCTGAAAAAGTTGTTAGAGATGATTGGTTTACTTCTTTGCACATTGATGAATATGTGTTGGAAGTTAGAGATACCAAGCGAGGAGTGGAAGAATTAACAAATGATATTCCCAATGTTAGCGCAGAAGCTACTAAGGAACTTGATGAGAATGGTATTATTAGAATTGGAGCCGAAGTTAACGAAGGAGATATTCTTATAGGTAAAATTACTCCAAAAGGAGAAACAGATCCAACTCCTGAAGAAAAATTATTACGCGCTATCTTTGGAGATAAAGCTGGTGATGTGAAAAATGCTTCTCTTAAAGCACCACCATCTCTTAAAGGTGTGGTAATTGAAAAGAAATTATTTTCTCGATCAATTAAAGATAGAAAATCAAGAACTAAAGAAAAAGTAATTCTTGATCAACTAGAGGAGGAAATGAAGCGGAAAGAAGCTGATTTAAAAGCTGTTTTGATTGATAAAATAATGCTGATTGTAGAAGGAAAAACCTCACAAGGCGTATTTAATAATTACAAAGAACCTCTTATTCCTAAAGGAGATAAGTTCACTCAAAAAGCATTAAATAAGATTGATTTCACAAATGTAAATGCTAATAAGTGGACAACAGATAAGCACAAAAACGAGCTGATTGTTCGTTTATTAAATAATTTTATTGTAAAACATAAAGAGATTGTTGGAGAATTTAAAAGACAATCCTTTATGGTATCAATCGGAGACGAACTTCCTGCTGGAATTATGAAATTAGCAAAAGTTTACATTGCTAAGAAAAGAAAATTGAAAGTAGGTGATAAGATGGCTGGAAGACACGGTAACAAAGGAATTGTTGCCAAGATTGTACGTGAAGAGGATATGCCTTTCTTAGAAGATGGCACAGCAGTTGACATCGTGCTTAATCCTTTAGGTGTGCCTTCAAGGATGAACCTTGGACAAATTTACGAAACCGTATTGGGATGGGCAGGTAAAGAGTTGGGATTGAATTTCGATTCCCCAATTTTTGACGGTGCTAGCATTGAGCAAATTAATGAATATTTGCAAAAGGCAAATTTACCTGAAAACGGTAAAATCTATTTATACGACGGAGGAACAGGAAGACGTTTTGATCAGCCTGCTACCGTTGGTGTTATCTATATGCTGAAATTACATCACTTGATAGATGATAAGATGCATGCCCGTTCAATCGGACCTTATTCTTTGATTACACAACAACCTCTTGGCGGTAAAGCACAGTTTGGTGGACAGCGTTTTGGAGAGATGGAAGTTTGGGCACTCGAAGCATTCGGTGCTGCTAGTGTATTGCAGGAAATTCTTACGCTTAAATCTGATGATGTTATTGGCAGAGCTAAAGCTTATGAAGCAATTGTTAAAGGAGAAGTGCTTCCTGAACCTAATATTCCAGAATCCTTTAATGTATTAATTCATGAGTTAAGAGGATTAGGATTAGATTTAAGCTTTAATTAATAGCAATCTTTGTATTTGCTAATAGTTTTTTATTAATGGAATTTTTTATATATTAACATATGGCTTTTAGAAAAGATCAAACTACAAACAGTAATTTTTCAAGCATTACTATAAGTCTAGCTTCTCCGGAACTCATTCTGGAAAGATCACACGGTGAAGTTACTAAACCCGAAACGATTAATTATAGGACATACAAGCCTGAAAGAGATGGCTTGTTTTGCGAACGTATTTTTGGTCCTGTTAAGGATTGGGAATGCCATTGCGGAAAATATAAACGAATCAGATACAAAGGTATCGTCTGCGATCGTTGTGGTGTTGAAGTTACAGAGAAAAAAGTAAGACGTGAAAGAAGCGGACATATTGAATTAGTTGTCCCTGTCGTTCATATTTGGTTTTTTAAATCATTGCCCAATAAACTTGGAGCTCTTCTTGGTTTACAAACCAAAAAACTAGAAACAATCATCTATTACGAACGATATGTCGTAATTAATCCAGGAGTTACAGAAGCAGATGGCGTTAATTATCTCGATTTTCTTACAGAAGAAGAATATTTTACTATTGTTGAAAATCTACCTAAAGATAATCAACAACTTCCCAATGACGATCCCAATAAGTTTATCGCTAAGATGGGAGCAGAAGCTGTTTACGAATTATTGCAACGCCTTGATTTAGATAGTTTATCTTTTGACCTAAGGCATAAAGCCAATAATGAAACTTCACAACAAAGAAAAGCAGATGCGTTGAAGCGTCTGCAAGTAGTGGAAGCTTTCCGTGATTCTCTTAGCAGAATTGAAAACAGACCCGAATGGATGATAGTGAAAGTGGTTCCTGTAATTCCACCCGAATTACGACCATTGGTACCTCTAGATGGAGGACGTTTTGCAACATCCGATTTAAATGATTTATATCGTAGAGTGATAATCCGAAATAATAGATTAAAGCGATTAATTGAAATTAAAGCACCAGATGTTATTCTACGTAATGAAAAACGAATGCTTCAGGAATCTGTAGATTCTCTTTTTGATAATTCCAGAAAAGTAAACGCAGTTAAAACTGAATCCAATAGAGCACTAAAATCTTTATCTGATAGTTTGAAAGGGAAACAAGGTCGTTTCCGTCAAAACCTTTTAGGTAAACGTGTCGACTATTCTGGTCGTTCGGTTATTGTTGTTGGTCCCGAACTCAAACTTAATGAATGTGGAATTCCAAAAGAAATGGCTTCAGAACTTTTCAAACCTTTTATTATTCGTAAAATGTTGGAAAGAGGAATTGTGAAGACGGTTAAATCCGCAAAAAAATTAGTGGATAAAAAAGAAGCAGTTGTATGGGATATTTTAGAACAAGTGTTAAAAGGTCACCCTGTATTACTTAACCGTGCACCTACATTGCACAGGCTTGGTATTCAGGCTTTTCAACCAAAAATGATTGAAGGAAAAGCTATTCAACTTCATCCTTTGGTTTGTACTGCATTTAATGCTGACTTTGATGGTGACCAGATG
>CAZJZP010000091.1:8064-9129 GCA_964550505.1 uncultured Prolixibacteraceae bacterium
CCTTCCCCTTGGAAATGCAGCTTTACTAGGAGCCCAAATACTAATGTTAGCTTCTCATAATATTATGAATCCTGCTAACGGAGCTCCTATTGCTGTTCCTTCTCAAGATATGGTTTTAGGCTTGTATTACATGACTAAAGGAAGAAGAAGTATTCCAGAAAATCCAGTTAAAGGAGAAGGATTAAAATTTTATTCTGCTGAAGAGGTTACCATAGCATATAATGAAGGACAAGTTGATTTACATGCTTTTATTCATCTTAGAATGGAAGCTAAAGAAGAAAACCAAAAAGCAGAAATGATCGAAACTACTGTAGGTAGAGTGCTTTTCAACGAAGTCGTTCCAAACGAATATGGATACATTAATGTAGTCTTAACAAAAAAAGCATTGAGAGATATTATTGGAGATATTATGAAAATGGTTGGCTCTGATAAAACAGCTCAATTCCTTGATGATATTAAATTCCTTGGTTATAAAATGGCATTTGAAGGTGGGTTATCTTTTAATTTAGGCGATGTAATTATTCCTGAAATTAAAGAAGAACTCATTAACGAAGCTAATACCGAGGTGGAAGAAGTTATGAATAACTATAATATGGGATTTATAACTAATAATGAGCGATATAATCAAATTATTGATATTTGGACTCATACGAATTCCAAATTGACTCATACTTTGATGACTCAATTAACGAATGATAAACAGGGCTTTAATTCCGTGTTTATGATGCTTGATTCTGGTGCGAGGGGTTCTAAAGAGCAAATCCGACAGTTATGTGGAATGAGGGGATTGATGGCTAAACCACAAAAATCAGGTGCTAGCGGAGCAGAAATTATTGAAAATCCTATCCTTTCTAATTTTAAGGAAGGTTTATCAGTACTGGAATACTTTATTTCCACTCACGGTGCTCGTAAAGGTCTTGCTGATACCGCTCTTAAAACAGCCGATGCCGGTTACCTTACACGTCGTTTAGTTGATGTAGCTCAAGATGTTATTATCAATGAAAACGATTGTGGTACGCTAAGAGCACTAACTGTTACTCCGCTTAAAAAGAATGAAGAAGTTGT
>CAZJZP010000092.1:0-9040 GCA_964550505.1 uncultured Prolixibacteraceae bacterium
AATTTCTAAGACGGTTCCTGTTTCTTCAAGTTCAGAGGTCATATCCAATCCGGATAATTGTTGTCGCAATATTGCGGAAACTTCTGAAGGTTTAATTTCTGCCATAGCAATGTATTTTAAAACTCTTTAACGTATATGTTTTTACTAAACTCTTTTCTTAATTCTTTTATTTTTCGCTGAATACTTGCATCATATTGAAAATCATCATATCTCAATTTAAAACCACCTAAAAGATCGGGATTGTGTTCCTCGAAAAATTCAATTTTATAGGATGTTTCCTTTTGCATTATATCAATTACTTCTTGTCTTATTTTATCTGTAAGTGGACAAGTGGTTTCAAAGAAAACACATTTAATTTTTTTATACTCTCTATACATTTCAATAAAAGCATTAGCAATATGTTCAATAAATACTTCGCGATTTTTCTTCAGGAGTATTTTGAAAAAAGCTAAACTAAGTTCTTGCACTTTTTTTGAAAATATTGCATCAATTATTTGTGCTTTTTTGTATTGTTTTACTACCGGACATTTTAATATTTTTCGATATTCGTTGTTTTCTTTGTTTACGCGTGAAAACAGCATCATATCTTCTTTGATTTCTTCCAGAAGATTTTGTTCTATGGCAAGATCAAAAATTGCCTTTGAATAACGTTGTGCTATTTTACTGTAATTCATCGTTTAATTAAATTTAATATCGTCAATCCATTCTTCGACAAGTTTTTGCTGTTTATCTTTATGCTCTAACTCTTTGGTTAGTAGTTTTTCAGCTATTTCAATAGAAAGCGTTGCTAGTTGGTTTTTCAACTCCGTAATAGCAGCCATTTTTTCGAAATGAATACTTTCTTTGGCGGAGTTAATAATTCGTTCTGTTTCAATATTCGCTCTTTCTCTGGCTTCTTCTAGAATATTATCTTTCATTTCTCTGGCTTCCTTGAGAATTATTTCCTTTTGTGCTTGTGCTTCAGCAAATAATTTCTCATTACTGAACTCCAGCTCTTTCATTTCTTCTCTCGCTTTTTCAGCTGAATTAAGTGCTTGAGCAATATCGTTTTCTCTTTTATGAATAGCCTTTACAATGGGTTTCCATGCAAACTTCCACAATAAGGCAAGCAATACAAGAAAAATCAAACTTGTCCAAAAAATCAATCCTATTCCGGGAGTAATTAAGTCCATGTTTTTCTTTTTAAATTAATAAAAAAAGAAATACTTCCGCAACTAAAGCACGGAAGTATTTAATTATGCAATTAAAGCAACCACAACCGCAAATAATGCAACACCCTCGATAAGAGCAGCAGCAATAATCATTGCTGTTTGAATTTTTCCGGCAGCTTCAGGTTGACGTGCAATAGATTCTAATGCAGTGCTACCTATTTTTCCGATTCCTAAAGCAGCTCCAATAACGGCTATTGCAGCTCCAATCGCAGCAAGTGAAAATGTTCCCATAATAATTATTTTTTTAAGTTATTAATTAGTGATTTCATTTATTTCAAATTTCTTTTTTTTAATGTGCTTCTTCAACTGCTATTCCAATAAACAAAGCAGAAAGAAGAGTAAATATATATGCTTGTAGTGTTGCGACTAACAACTCTAATAAATTCATAAACAATACAAAAGCAAAAGTAACTGGTGATATCGTTAAAGATTCGAAGATGAAAATCAAAGAAATTAAACTAAGGATGATAATATGTCCTGCAGTAATATTTGCAAACAAACGTATCATTAAGGCAAAGGGCTTAGTAAATATCCCAATTAATTCCACAGGTATCATGATCGGATAGAGCCAAACGGGTACGCCCGGAAAAGCAAAAATATGTTTCCAATACCCTTTGTTTGCACTGATATTTGTAACAATTAAAGTAAAAATCGCTAAGGTAAATGTTACAGAGATGTTTCCCGTAACATTTGCTCCACCAGGAAAAAAAGGAATTAAGCCTAATAGATTACAAAACCAAATAAAGAAGAAAAGCGTTAACAAAAACGGCATAAAGCGTTGGTGTTTTTTTTCACCAATGTTTGGAATAGCAATATCGTCTCTGATAAAAACAATAAGTGGTTCCAAAAAAGATTGCAAGCCTTTGGGAATCTGTCGTTTTTTGTATTTTCTTGCCATCGGAATAAAAGCCAAAAGCATTAAAAGAGAAGCAAAAAACATTGCTAATACATTCTTTGTAATAGAAAAATCAAGAGGTTTAGCATTTTTTACATTTCCCTTATCGTCATATTGAATGCTTCCATCTTCTGTTAAATAAATTTTTTCATGGTATAAAATATATTCCCTATCACCCTTTTTAACAACTTCTTCTCCGTGGTGAAAAGCAGAAGAAAGAAAGATATCTAAGTGTCCGTTTGTGTATAAAATGATAGGTAATGGTATGCTAACTGCAACTTTTTCCCCGTCTTTGGTATAATCAAGGATATGCCACTCATGCGCATCTTTAATATGGTGCATGATTATTTCTGTGGCATCAAATTCTTCCTCCTCTTCGTGTTTATTTTCCGAAGATGCTGCCTGTGAAAAAGAAAAAGCAAATAAAAACACTAATAATAATAAAATGTTTTTGCTTTTTGTAGCTGTCAACATAATGCTTTTTAATAATTGAGATTCGACCTTGCAATTTATAAAATATTTATTCGATTTCAATAAAAAAAATGATTTTTTTTATTCTTTTTTGTTCGTTCCCGAGGCAAAGACAAGAAAAACAACACGATACAAAACATATGTAATAAAGCCTGTTAATAAAACTGTTTTACGAATTTCTTTTTCTGAAAAACTTAAAAGGATAAATATTACAAAAAAGAGGAATAAAAAGGGGTGAAAAAACCCAATGATAGTGTGCAATTTATTTTTTTCTTTTTTACTTGCCCTGTGATAAAAAACAAATAAAGCGGCACTGCCCAAAAAGAAATATGTGGACATTCGTATGTAATAATTTAGAGAAAGCATGTTCTCTATATTTGGTTTAATAAAAAAATACAAAACCGTTGTTGCTAAAAACAAGATTAAAGAAAACAAGAAAAAAATCACTAGCTTTCTATTTTTTCTCTTGTTCTTTATCCTCATCATCTTTAGAAAATTTAATAACAGATTTAATAACTAAATAAATTGCTATAAGCACGGCTGATAGTGAAAAAATAAGGGTAAATAATGGAAATTCATTGTTGTTTTTTTCATCCAGTTTGTAGCCTAAAAAACTTCCTGCTCCAATAATTGCCATCATTTCAAAGGCAATTCCAGTAAAAACAGCGTAGTTTTTAAGTTTATTCTTTTTCTGTTTCTCTTTGTTCGGTAACTTCTTTTTGTTCATCATTATTTGGAACACCTCCAGTCATTTCGCATTTACCGGAAAAAACAGCTCCGGGTTCAATTGCTATTTTTTTCACTTTAATATCACCCATTAATTTTGCTGTTGCTTTTAAATTCAAAAGGCCATCCACCTGAATATTTACTTTGAGAAGTCCAGAAATATCTGCGTTTTTACACTTCACTTCTCCTTCAATAACTCCCTGGGGTCCAACAACAAGTTTTCCCATACAATCAAGAGAACCGTTTAAACTTCCGTCAATCCTGATGTCTCCTTGCGTTTTAACGTCTCCTTTAATATTTGTTCCGCTAATAATTTTACTGAATTCAGGCGTTGTTGTTTCGTATGTTTTTGCCATTTTATTTATTTTAAATAATGTTTATTAAAAAAGTCCAGATAGTTTTTGCTGTCTTTATTTTGATAGAATATTTTATAATTAGAAACGGAAATTATAAAATATTCCGCTTTTGCTTTTTTTATTGTTTCTACTAATAATTTGTTTTCTTGAATGGAATTATAATATTTCATTCCTTTTTCAACATCATCATAATTGCTGACCGTTATTAATTGCCTGTAATTATCAATATACAAGCTACTTGTTGTTAATTTGCTGTGTTGAAAATATTGTTTATTGTGGTCGGAAAACATTATTTTTACGTCAGAGATTTTTATTCCTTCCACATTTATCACCATTACAAAAAGATGAATTTCTTCTTTATCAAAGATATAATTTGGTTTTTCCTTTGTGTCTCCAGCTGAAATGTCTGCTACATCAGATACGTCTTCTTCTTTGTTAAGTAAATTTAAGATTTTTTGAGCTGCTGTATCTACTGGAGTTTTTGGATAATTTTGTACCACTTTTAATAATTCCACCGCTAAACTATCTTCACCAAATTCTTTTCCTATTGACAAAGCTTTAATGTAGGCAAATTTTTCTTCTGTTTTGGTGTCAGCATAATCAATTAAGCTTTGTGTTGCAGCTTGAATTACCTTGCTGTATTGCTTTTGTTGAAAATACTCGTATGTTTTTTGATACTCTTTTTCGGCTAAACTACTTTCTTCTGCTTTTTCTTTATAATAATTAGGATTGAGAATTAGCTTTGCATAATCGGTATCAGGAAATTCCTTCAGAATTAAGTTTTTATAATAATCTGACTTTGTTGTGTTTTTCTTTTCTATATATAACAAATATAATTGGTAATAGCCTTCAAGTTTATATTTATTATTAGGGAATCGATTTAAGAGTGTTTCGTAGCTTTCTATTGATCTATCAATATCTTTTAAGCTGTTTTTATAAATTAAACCTAATGCGTGATATGCTTCAACTATACGTTCGTTTGATTTTTCAATATCTTCTTCTGTTTTAGGTATGTTTTTCTTATAGGTTTCTCTGCTTTTGGGGTCTTGTTTTTCTTCTGCTGTTTGTTCGCTAATGGAATCTTGCGCTTCTTTGTTTTCGGTGTCAATATCATCTCCAAAGTTTGCTCCACTTTGTTTACTGCTAAGCCGCCACATATCTTCCAGTTTTCTTTGACCCCATTTTTTAACAAATTCCGTAAGTCCAAAACTCATTGCCGAAGAATTATAAAAGTACCATTCGTTTCCACCAACATTCTGGGCATTTGTTTGCACATTACTCAGCTGCATAAAATTATTCATTTCTTCTTGCTTCTTCTTATTTTCCTCTTCAATAATTTGTTGAATAATATTGTCAATAATTTTATTTTGCTCAGCATCTGACAAAGTTGCTAAGTATTGCAAGCTATCTTCCAATTCAATTATTTTAATGTTTTTAACAAGGCTTGACAAAACTTCTTGCTTGTTTTTAATCTGGTCATAATTCTCAAACTCTTGTGGTAAAAACTGTACACAGCTATCATAATACATTTCTGCATATTCATAATTAAGATGTGCATAATATATTTCGCCAAGAGTATAGTACGAGATTCCTTTTTGCCTGTTATTACTAACACTTTTTTGAGCAGACAGTTTTAAGTAATCAATTGCTTTTTCTTCCTTGTTTTCTTTAAGTGCAATTTCAGCTAAAACAAAATAAATTTCATCTAAGTAGTCTTTGTTTTTGCTGTCTTTAATCATTTTATACAGCTCTTTTTTTATCTCTTTACTGTCTTTTGCGTTTGCTTCAAAGCAGCGCGCCATATTAATTTTAGCATGAAAGGCCATATCGTATTCTGGGTTCATTTTTACCACTTGTAAATACAATTTAGCTGCTTTATTTAATTTTTCTGTTTTTTGATAAATCTGTGCCTGAATATATTTTAATCTTGTTTGATGCTTTTTCTTTTTGTTTAACTCCAATGCTTTGTCCAGAAACTCTATCGCCAAAGAATAGTTTTCCGTTTTAATATAATAATCTGCACAAACCAAAGGATACATCCTTTTCACTTCTTTGCTTGCTTTTCCATTTTTAATTTCATTAGACAATATTCCGATTAAGGATGCAGAAGCGCTATAATCTCCTGTTTTATTGTTTGTTTTAATCATCCACAATAAAGCGTCTGCTTTAATCTGGTTTTTATTGTATTTTTTTGATACAAAATCAAAGCTTTTAAGGGCTAAACGATAGTCTTGCTTAAAATAATATGCTTTCCCAATCATTAAATAACTGTCATCAATCCAATTACAGTATTCAACTCCCTTAAATTCCATAGAATGTTTATCAATAACCTTTGCTGCTTTTTCAAGGGCTCTGTCCATTTGGGGAAAAACAGAAGAAGCTTGACTTTCGTCTCCGTATTTAAAAATTTCTAGTATTTTTGAATAGTCGTCTTGGTGAGCGTCTTCCAATTGTCTAACGCCTGCTTTTAAACTTTCGTTTCCATTAAAATAAGCATTATATCTTGAAGTTACATTATGGTATGCTCTTCTAAAAGCAGTGTTTTTGGTCGGGGCACACGACCATTGCACTCCTATAAGCAGAATCAATGATAATAAACACCACGTTTTTCTCTGTCGAAATAATTTATACATGTATTTCTCTTCTTGTATTCAATGTTTAACGAAAAGACATAAAACATATTGCTTTTCATTAATGCAAATAATAAGCAAAAATATTGGAATTTTTCTTATTTTAAAAACTTTTTATCTCGCTTTTCTTTATTTTCCGAATTATTATTTTGGGCTGCTATGGATGTGCAATAAAATAATACTCTGTATTTTTTGTAAAATGCTGAGAAAATTCTTTTAGACTTAAGGCTTGCTTTTTCTTGATAAAAGACTGTAGAAGAGATATTTTCAGATCCAGTTCTTCCTGAAAAAAGCAAAAGATATCCTCGGCTTTGGTACCATAATAATCGCTGCCTCCAATTCCACACTCAAACAAAACCATGGGTTTGTTTTTTCTTATTAAGTTTTTACCACCTTTAATAACTAACATTTCTGCACCTTCAACATCTATCTTAACAAAATCTACTTTGGTTTCAGCAGCCAAAATATCGTCCAAACGATGCAAATCAACTTCAATTTTTTCTATTTCTGGGTTTTTTATGTCGTATCTTCTTTTCTTAATTCCACTATAAGCTGGTGCGTTTTTAACATAGTGAAAGCTCGAGCTTTTTGATTCGTCTGATAAAGCGTAAGGGAAAATCTTAATGTTTGAGTTTTTTTCAAATTTTTTTATTAAATAATCATAATAAACAGGTATTGGTTCAAAGGCATAGTGTTTTCCCTTGGGGGCAAAATGTAAAAACTCCCTTAATATTTCTCCTTTGTGACAACCGACATCAATACAAGAAAAATCTTTACGAAAATGTTTTTTGATAATCTTTTTGGTTAATCTGTCGTATTTAATGTTTTTGGTAATATCTATGTGAAAAAAAATTAAGACTAGCCGTATTAGTGATTTTATTCCATTCATCTTCTTCTACTAAATATTTCAGCAAACATATTAAAAAACTTTTATCTAAGCTCAATTTATGCAATTTTCATTTTTCTGTTTTTTTATCATTCGTCTGATTTTAACTTAATAATGAATGCAAAATGTTTTATCTTCTAAAGTCTGCTTGCAAATTACACAAGCATGCTTATCTTTGCAAGATATCTCTTTTAATTAATGCAAGAAAGCAAGAAAAAAAATAAGCGGTTTTTTCAAAAACTAAAAGACAAGTATCGTTTAATTATTACTAACGAAGATACTTTTGAAGAAAAATTATCTTTTCGTTTATCCCGATTAAATGTATTTGTAATTGGAGGTAGCTTTGCTATTATTTTGGTTTTCTTAACCACCATTATTATTGCTTATACCCCTTTAAAAGAATACATTCCTGGTTATTCCGGCATTAAAAAAAAGGATTTATACGATTTGAAAATTAAAACAGATTCCCTAGAAGAAGCTTTGATTCAAAAAGAAATTTACATCTTAAATATTCGTCAGATTATTACGGGTGAAGAGCTTCTTTTAACGGATACAACAAAGAGGGAACAAAGGAAAATTGAAAAAGAAGAAATTCAGTGGCTACGTTCTTCTGAAGATTCCATATTAAGAAAAGAGGTCGAAAATATTGATAAATACAGCTTGGTTTTCGACGATAAAGACCTGAAGATTCAGAAAGAAAGTTTTCTTTTTTACAAGCCCATAGATGGTGTAATAACCAATAAATTCAATCCACATAGAAAACATTTTGGAATTGATATTGTTGCAGCAGAAAATACAGCCATAAAATCGGTAATGAGCGGTAGGGTTATTTTTGCCTCTCGCACCATAGAAAGCGGAAACACTCTTATTGTGCAACATCAAAACGGAATTATAAGTGTTTACAAACATTGTGCTAGCTTATTGAAAAAAGATGGAGATTATATTAGCGAAAAAGAAGTAATAGCTATCATCGGAAACACCGGAAGTCTTTCTTTTGGAACACATTTACATTTTGAATTATGGATTAATGCTAAGGCTGTTGATCCGGAATTATTTATAAAATTTTAAATCCTTGAAGAAAAAAATTGCCATATTAGGTTCAACTGGTTCAATCGGAATTCAAGCCTTAGAAGTGGTTCAGCAACATCCCGATAAGTTTCAAATAGAAGCACTAACGGCAAAATCTAATTATTCCTTACTTTGTGAACAAGCTATTGCATTTGACGTTAATGCTGTTGTGATTGCGGATGACAAATACTATAAGGAAACTAGTGAAAGATTAGCTGATACTGATATTAAAGTGTTTTCTGGTTCTTCTTCTGTTTCTGATATTGTTGAAATGGAAAAGATTGATATTGTTATTAATGCTTTGGTTGGCTTTGCGGGATTGCTACCTAGTCTTAGGGCCATAGAATATGGTAAAACAATTGCACTTGCAAATAAAGAAAGCTTAGTTGTTGCTGGAGAAATTATTATGCAAAAAATTCAAGCTTCAACATCTACAATTATCCCTGTTGATTCTGAACATTCTGCTATTTTTCAATGTATTATGGGTGAAAATAGCAAATCTGTAAAAAAAATAATTCTAACAGCTTCAGGAGGTCCTTTTAGGCAAACAGCTTTTGAAGATTTCCCAAAAATTAATGTCTCGCAAGCACTAAAGCACCCAAATTGGAATATGGGAAATAAAATCAGCATTGATTCTGCTACTATGATGAATAAAGGGCTGGAGATTATTGAAGCGTATTGGTTGTTTGGTCTTACTGCAGAAAATATTGACGTTATTGTTCATCCTCAATCCATTATTCATTCTTTTGTTGAATTTTCAGATAATTCCATCAAAGCGCAATTAGGTCTTCCCGATA
>CAZJZP010000093.1:0-9000 GCA_964550505.1 uncultured Prolixibacteraceae bacterium
TCAAACTGACAATACTCCCGGATATTATTATTATGATGGAACACAATGGTTGCCATTAACAGAAACTGATGACCAAAACCTAACAGGAGCTTCCTTAACAGGAACTACACTACAAATTGATATTGAAAACGGAACTTCCACTTCTGTTAATTTAGCGGCTTTACAAGATGGGACAGGAACTGACGACCAAAACATTCAAGGCTGTGGACTCAGTGGGAATATTTTAACTATTGGAATAGAAAATGGGACAAGTCAAACGGTTGATTTATCTTCTTTAGGAGGAAGTGGTGCAGATTATGATTGGGAAATCAATGGAAATAATGTTTACACAGCACATGGTGGTTTATATCCTTCTGGAAATGTTGGTATTGGAACAAACAATCCTTTACACCGTTTAATTGTAGCAGGAACGACAGAATCATCCACTAGGGTTAAAATCGGATATACAGGCAGTTATAACAATGCTGAATCAGGTCGATTGGCTTTTGACGAGGATGTTTCTTCTGCAGGTACTTGTGGTTTTGAATTTTACCATAATGGAGAAAACACATCAAACAAGCTATATTTATTAGCTGGCTGTACAAGTTTAGACACTATGCTTACTTTTGAACGTACTGGAAATGTTGGGATTGGGACTACTGATGCAACAGCACAATTTCACACAACGGGAAGTATTCGTTTTCAGGGTGCTGGAACACCTGCAGCAGGAAGAGTTTTAACATCAGATGCAAACGGTAATGCAACTTGGCAGGATCCTTCAGGTGGCGCTACAACTTGTCTTTGGACTGAATTATCAGGAAACATATATAGAAACACAGGGAATGTTGGTATTGGAACAACTACTCCTACTGCAAGACTACAAGTTTCAGGGAATGCATATATAACAACATATCTTGGCGTTGGAACTGCTCCAAATACGGCAAATCGTGTATATGCTTATCATTCTTCAGGAAATCCGGCTATTTTAGGACATAATACTTTTCAAACAACAAATGGTCTTTGCGGTGTCGCAGGAACAACAGTTTCCGCCGGCAACGGTTATCTAGGAACATACTTGAATGGTATAAGAGCGGGAGTTTATGGTGAAGCTGGGAGCTATTCAAGCAGCATCAATTATGCAGGATATTTTGACGGTAAAGCGGTTGTTACAGATTCTATTGGTGTTGGAACAGATAATCCACAAAGCTTAGTTCATATCTATTCAACTGACAGTTATGATGGTTTGAGATTAGAACGTGGTCCTTCTTGGGGATATTGGGTGATTGGTACAGCAGCAACAAATAATTTATGGTTTACATACAACGGCGCTCTAACTGCATGGATTGATCACACAAGCGGAGTTTGGACAACTTCAGACAGGCGATTAAAAAAGGACTTCACACCTCTTGAAACATGCTTAGAGAAAGTAATGCAATTAGAAGCCTTAGAATATACTTTTATTCGATCGAAAAACAACAGAAGAGATATTGGTTTTATTTCTCAGGATGTTGAAAAACTATTTCCCCAATTAGTGCAAGAACAAGATGGCTATTTCTTTATGAATTACAGCCTCTTTTCTGTTATCGCAATAAAAGCGGTTCAAGAGCAGCAAACAATCATTAAAAAACAACAGCAAGAAATAGATGATTTACGAAAAGAAATAGACGAAATCAAAAAAATAATTGACAAATAGCTCTCTTTTTTAAACTTGTAAGATTTTGCTGTTTGCTAATTCAAAACAGCATTCTATCCGTAATAATTGCTTAATTGTATATTTAGGAAAATACAACTGTCTTATTTACTTAATTTTGTGTTATATTACAATTTAGCTTATTAAATATAACATATAATTGAAAAACATGAGATACAATTTATTAGTAGCGGTTTTTAGTTTTCTTATAGTGCTTAACTTTCAGCTAAAAGCACAAAACGTAGGAATCAATTCAAGTGGAGCAATACCTGATGCAAGTGCCATGCTGGATATTAGTGCAACGAATATGGGTCTTTTAATTCCGCGAGTAGCCTTATCCCAAACAGGATTAGCAACTCCTATTACCGCCCCATCGGCAAGTCTTTTAGTTTATAATACGGCTTCAGTAAATGATGTAACACCTGGATATTATTATTGGGATGGTGGTCAATGGGTCAGATTTTTCACTGGTAGCCAAAGTGATGATTGGACATTACTTGGAAATGCTGGAACAATTGATGGTACTAACTTTATCGGAACAATAGATAATGTTCCTTTGAGCTTTAGGGTTAATAACACACATTCTGGTCGTATTGCCTCCGATAATACATCCTATGGATATAACGCAGGAAGAGCAATCACATCAGGAACAAACAATGTTTTAATTGGAGAAGGCTCTGGATATAATTTATCAACAGCAGATGACAATGTAGCTATCGGACATAATGCCTTATACGGATATATGTCTTCAAACGTAGGAGACAATAATGTGGCTATAGGCTGGGATGCCATGTTTTACACAACTGATAAATCCAGCAATGTAGCAATTGGGAAAAGTGCTCTAAGTTTACCTCCTGGCGGAGTTATTGAAGAAACTGTGGCTATCGGGTACTATTCTGATAAAGCAGGTACTACTCCAAATCATTCTGTCGCAATAGGTGCACGTACAGAAATTGGAGCAGAAAACACTACTGCCATAGGTTATAGAGCTTCTGCAACACAGCCAAATTCGATGGTTTTGGGTTCTATTAATGGTGTTAACGGTGCTACTGCTAATACCAGTGTTGCCATTGGAACAACAACTCCTACTGCTCAATTTCACACAACTGGCTCTGTTAGATTCCAAGGAGCAGGAACTCCTGCTGCAGGTAGAGTCCTAACTTCTGATGCTAATGGTAATGCCACTTGGCAAGCCCCTGGAGCTGCAGGTGCAGACTATGATTGGGAAATAAACGGAAATGACATTTTTACTGGACATGGAGGCTCTTATCCTTCTGGAGGTTATCTTGGTATTGGTACTGCTACTCCCGCAAAGTTAGTACATATTATTGGAGACAATTCTACTCCTGAAGACCTTGTAATTGAAGATAACGGAGGAACATACAGCTACCTCCACATGTGTATCAGAAATAAAACTGGAAGTGGCACTATGTCCTATTCCTTTTCTCAACAAGCAGGAAACATGCATTTTGCAGGACTTGACTTCGATCCAGGCACGGAGCAATTAATCCTAAGAAATAATTACCACTCTTCTAATGGATTTGGTAATGGTGTTATTACTTTTAATACCAGAAATGCTGGAGGAAGTGGAGAACGAATGCGTGTAGATAATGACGGTAATCTTGGAGTTGCCGTAACAGGTGTACGATCAAAAGTTCATGTATGGGGCGGTTTAAGTCTAGGTGCTAATGCAAGTACTGGAATAAACACAACTTATGGTCAGCAAAATGCCATTCAAATAAATTCTGACACTTATTTTGGTGGTGTACATGATGAACATAGCGGCTATCTTATCTATTCAATCATGCCTGGTGGTTGGACGGATGCTGAATTACATTTTTGCACATCTAACAATTGGGGTGTATATACTACTGGAACTCCTGCTCTACGTGTTACTCAAACTACAACTTATGCTAATGGAACGGCATTAACTTCTGACAAAAGATTAAAGAAAGATGTGCAAGAAAATCCTTATGGAATTGAAACTATAATGCAGTTAAAAGCTTTAAAATACAAAAAACTTATCGTGGATTCCTTTGCTAACGGAGAAATGGTATTCAACAAATCAATTCAAATTGATGAAGTCGGTTTTTTTGCGCAAGATGTATATAATATTATTCCAGAAGTTGTCCTTAAACCTAAGGATGAAAGCAAAGAGACCTGGGCAATTGATTATAGCAAGATTGTTCCAATCTTAACCCAAGCTATTCAAGACCAGCAAGAAATTATTGATAATATGAAAGAAGAACATCAGCAAAAGATAGAAGAATTAGAAAAACAAAACCGTGAGATTTTAAAACGATTGGAAGAAATAGAAAAAAACAACTAACATAAAATCATAATAATATTAGAAAAATAAAAAATATGAAAAAAATTGTCATCGCTTTTTCCATAAGCCTATTTTTTGGAATAAACAGTTTCGCCCAGCAAAATGTATCTATTAACACAACTGGAGCAGCACCGGATGCCAGCTCTATTCTAGATATTAGCTCCACTTCAAAAGGCTTATTAATTCCCAGAATGACACAAAGCCAAAGAAATGCAATCGCAACTCCTGCTACTGCATTAACCATTTACCAAACAGATAATAATCCTGGATACTATTATTACGATGGGACACAATGGCTTCCGTTAACTGGAACTGACGATCAAAACCTCACAGGAGCCAGTCTTAGTGGAAATATCCTAACCATAGATATTGAAAATGGAACTTCTACTTCTGTCGATTTATCTTCACTTGCTGGAAGCGGTGGAACTGATGACCAAAACATTCAGGGTTCCGGACTAAGTGGGACAAACTTAACTATTGGTATAGAAAACGGAACCAGTGAAATTGTAGATTTAGCTCCCTTGCAAGACGGAACAGGTACTGATGACCAAAATCTCACCAGTGCATCGCTTACAGGAACTACATTGCAAATCGATATTGAAAATGGTACATCTACTTCTGTAGATTTAGCTGCACTTCAAGATGGCACAGGAACTGATGACCAAAACATACAAGGCTGCGGACTCACAGGAAATATTTTGACTATTGGTATAGAAAATGGCACTAGCGAAACCGTTGATTTATCAGCTCTTCTTAGTGGAGGGGGAAATGATTGGACTTTACTTGGTAATGCTGGAACAATTGATGGTACTAACTTTATCGGAACAACAGATAATATTCCATTAAGCTTTAGAGTTAATAACACACATTCAGGTCGTATTGCAGATGATAATACATCATACGGATACAATGCAGGAAGAGCTTTAACCTCTGGAACAAATAATGTTTTAATTGGGGAAGGTTCTGGATATAATTTAACTACAGCCGATGACAATGTAGCTATCGGACATAATGCATTATACGGATATATGTCTTCAAACGTAGGAAATAATAATGTGGCTATAGGCTGGGATGCGATGTTTTATACAACTGATAAATCTAGCAATGTGGCTATAGGAAAGAGTGCCTTAAGTTTGCCTCCAGGTGGAATAATTGAAGAAACTGTGGCTATCGGGTACTATTCTGATAAAGCAGGAACTACTCCAAATCATTCTGTCGCAATAGGTGCTCGTACAGAAATTGGAGCAGAAAACACGACTGCTATAGGCTTTAGAGCCTCTGCAACCCAAGCAAATTCAATGGTTTTAGGTTCTATTAATGGTATAAATGGTGCAACTGCTAACACAGACATCGGCATTACAACTACAGCACCTAATGCAAGATTGAATATTGGAGGAGTTGCTGGAAACCAAGGAGGTTTTGGGATTGGAGATGGCCAAGCAATTTCTATTACAGACGGAAGAAGAAGAAGCATTCAAATTGCTACTGACAATAATTATGGAGGAATAAATGACAATCATACTGGCTATCTTATCTATTCAATTATGCCAGGAACATGGGGATCAGGAGAATTACATATTTGTGCGGCTAACAACTGGGGAACATATGCTACCGGAACTCCTGCACTACGTGTTACTCAAACTACAACTTATGCTAATGGAACAGCTTTAACTTCTGACAAAAGATTAAAGAAAGATGTACAAGAAAATCCTTATGGAATTGAAACGATAATGCAATTAACAGCTTTAAAATACAAAAAGCTTATTGTGGATTCCTTTGCTAACGGAGAAATGGTATTCAACAAATCAATTCAAATTGATGAAGTCGGTTTTTTTGCCCAAGATGTATATAATATTATTCCAGAAGTTGTCCTTAAACCTAAAGATGAAAGCAAAGAAACCTGGGCGATTGATTATAGTAAGATTGTTCCCATCTTAACGCAAGCTATTCAAGACCAGCAAGAAATGATTAAGGAACTAGAGAATAATCAACAACAAAGCATTGAAGAACTTAAGCAAGAAAACGAAAATCTTAGAAAGCAAAATGAAGAAATTCTTCAACGCTTGATGGAAATAGAAAGTAAAATGTAATATTTATGATTGGATAGCGAAAGCCCACAAAAATATTATCATATTTAGTAAAATCTTCTTCTTAAATATTCCTTTATGGTTTTATTAATACTTCTTGATGTATAAGGATTCTGAATGATGCATAATCTTTCATAATAAAAAAAATCATGAAACTGTTTCTTTTTTTCTTAAAAAAACATAAAAAATATATTGTATCTTCAAAAAATACTTAATATATTTGTCTGATTAAAAGTCATTTTACCTAAGTTGTATTATTTATTAAACCTCCTATGATTATGAGTACAAAAATGAAGTTTTTATCTGCTCTTTTCCTTGTTATTATTGTATCTTTCTCTGTAAAAGGACAAAACGTAGCCATTAACACTTCAGGAGCCAATCCTAATGCAAGTGCAATGTTAGATATTGTATCAACTAACAAAGGATTATTAATTCCTCGTGTAAGTTTAAGTGCAACAAACTCTACAAATCCTGTTGGCGCAGGAGTAGCAACAAGCTTATTGGTTTACAACACTGCCACAGCAGGCACAGCTCCCAATAATGTTACGCCCGGTTATTATTTCTGGGATGCGACAAAATGGGTACGCATATTCGATGCTAACACTTCTGCAGACGATTTTGATTGGGAAGTTAACGGTAATAATGTTTATACAGGACATGGAGGTTTATATCCCTCAGCTAATGTTGGGATTGGAACAACAACTCCTGGAAACAAGCTCACTGTAAGAGCAACAACGCCCTCAGGTTATTTTGTGGGTTCATCTATTGCTCTTAATTGGGTAGGGACTGGTGCTCAAGCTTATGCCCTTAGCGTCAATGCAGCTAAAACTGCTAGTAGTACTTCAGGAAGAAGCACTGCAATTATTGCAACAGGTGGAAATGCAACAAACAAATACAATACGGGAATTTCAGCTGTACTAAAAGGAACTAATGAAGGGTCAGCCATTGTTACAGGAATTGAAACGGAATATCCTTTTGATTTAGGTTATTATCAATACCAATGGACAGGTCCCTCCCTAAGCGGTCAGTGGGGTCTTATTTCGTGGAGTAATGTGTATTTTGATAAAAACAATTATACTATGGGAAATGTTGGAATAGGGACAACTACTCCTACTGCACAATTACACACAACAGGTTCTGTAAGGTTTCAAGGGGCAGGAACTCCTTCTGCTGGCAGAGTATTAACTTCAGATGCTAGCGGAAATGCCACTTGGCAAGATCCAAGCGGTAGTGGTGACGATGAAGACTGGGAAGTAATTGGCAGCAACGTTGTTACAGGACATGGAGGTTTATATCCTACAGGAAATGTTGGGATTGGAACTACAGCGCCAACACAAAAACTTACAATTATAAATAATACCCCTTTTACTCTTGCAGGCAATGCAACAGGAGTGGATAATTTATATCTAGAAAATCATAGTATGGGAGGAGGCGATGGTAACTATGGAGGTTCTGTTTCTTTTTCTGGCCCCTATAATGGTGGTAGTGGTGCTCAAAGAAGACACGCTGCTATTGTCGGAGTTCAAGTCTCTGCAGAAACTGATTATGTTGGTTTGGCATTTTTCACACACAACAATTCAACTAGTACAGGAAATATGCAAGAATCCATGCGGTTAACGCATATTGGAAATCTTGGCATCGGAACAACTACTCCCAGCGCAAAACTCCAAGTTAATCAAACATCTACAACAGCTAATGGCGCATTAATACAAACTTGGGCGTCATCTACTTCCTACTACAGTCTAAATGTAAGAAGTTCAAGTACCAGTATGCTTTACGTTAGAGCAGACGGAAACGTGGGAATTGGGACAGATGCTCCTTCTTATAAATTACATGTAATGGGAAGACTTAAAACCGATGGAATAAATGAAACCTCAGATATTAGGTTGAAAAAGAATATTCTTACTATCGAAAGTCCTTTAAATAAAGTAATGGAAATGAGAGGTGTTACTTATGAATGGATTGACGATACCAGACAACCCGGCATTCAAATGGGAATGATAGCACAAGAAGTTGAAAAAATCATCCCAGAAGTCGTGGATGAGGATGAAAATGGGTATAAATCCATACAATATTCCGTTGTTGTCTCACTCTTAGTTGAAGCAGTGAAAGAACAACAACAGTCTATTAACACTTATGACGCTAAACTGAATGAACTTTCGAAAAAAATTGAAGAACTGCAAAAAGAAATAGAAAAATTAAAAACCCAATAAAACTATTTCTTCAGAAAAAGAATATCATTAATACCGTAAAAAATTGAATAATGAAAGTATTACATAAACTTCTTTATTTCGGAAACCTAAAAGCACTTCCCCTAATTATACTTTTTGGGGCTCTACTTTTATCTGCAAATACGCTGCAAGCAAATATCCTTGTTGAAGATATAAGTTCCAATGGATTTATTCAAAATAATGGACAAATTTATGATGAAGAATTAAATATCCGTAACGATGTGTTATTTGTGAGTAGTTTTAATAATATGAATATCTTTTTTACCACAAAAGGAATCGTATATCACTTTTATAAAATTGAAGCCTCAAAATACAATCAAATTAGAGCAGGAAAAATTCATAACCCATATTCTGATGAAGAATGGGAACAAATCAATAAAGAAATTGCAAATCACAGCTATAAAGGCGAATTAATAGAAGACAAAGGAGAACAATACCGTATTGATATTGAATTTCCCGGAGCAGATTTATCCAATGCTATTGGAGAAAAAAGCTGCGTTGAAAAAAAGCATTATTATCACCCGCTTTATCCTGATGGAGTTAGAGATGTTCCCGTTTGGAATACTATTCGCTACAAAGAAGTCTATCCTGGAATTGATTTAGTTTTCTATTATAATAACGGAATAAAATAACAACTTTTCTTGCTAATAACCAGCAACTACTTGCTCCTTCTACACCTTGAAC
>CAZJZP010000094.1:0-2761 GCA_964550505.1 uncultured Prolixibacteraceae bacterium
AGATTTCGTACCAATGACTTTTTTTATTACTGATGATACTATTAGATATATAACTGATGGTTCCATTAATTCAAAAGAAAAATACGATAAACACAAAAGAATATTAGATTCTTTAATTTTGGAAGTGGAATAAAGACAAGGAGTAAAAAACACTACTTACTTATGCATCAGCTTATTTTCCTTAAAATATTTTTGATCCTTAATCATTTCTACAGCGCGAAGAAACCCATCGTCAATACCGGAAACGATTTCATAATAGGCGTTCATTTCAAAAAGATTACGGGCAATATGTGCTTTCAGCATGGTTTTTATATATATTTCCGCTGCTTCAATTTCATCTTCTTTACGCTCTAAATCCTTTTCTTCGGCATAGGTATAAAGCTCCTCACAAAGCTCTTCTGAAACAGTAAAGTTCTTTTTATAGCTATCAAAATCAGCATATTTTTCGCTTAATGCTGCTCTGTTTTTTTCCATGTAATCCAGAATAAAGCCATTCAGGATATTTTTACGGAAAAGATCAAAATAATAATCAGATGCACGATTAGTATCCAGTGGCACAAAAATATCGGGCATCACTCCTCCTCCACCATAAACAATACGTTTATTCGAGGTATAAAAAGTAAGTGAATCCGGAAAATGAATACTATCTTCGTGCATTAATTCGCCGTGTTCTAAGCGTTCGATAATATCATTATAATAATCTTTTTTACCATTTTCATAAGGACGTTGAATACAACGACCAGACGGTGTGTGATAACGAGCTGTTGTTAATCGTATTACGGAGCCATCGGGCAACATATAGGGACGCTGTACCAAACCTTTCCCAAAAGAACGTCTTCCAATTACCAAACCTCTGTCTAAATCCTGAACAGCACCCGACACAATTTCGCTGGCAGAAGCTGAACCTTCGTCAATCATCACAATTAAGCGACCTTTTTCAAACATCCCTTTTGATGTTGCACGGTAATTTTTCCTTGCGGAACTTCTTCCTTCAGTATATAATATCAACTCTCCTTTTTTAATATAATCATCTGCTAGATCAATAGATGTTTGCAAATAACCTCCGGCATTTCCTCTTAAATCCAATATTAGATGTTCCATCCCTTTTTGCTGCAATTCTTTCATGGCTTCCTCGTATTCTTCCATGGTTTTTCTTGCAAAACGATTAATTTTAATATAGCCAACCTCTTCATCCACCATAAAAGCTGCATCCAAACTATTAATAGGTATTTTATCTCGTGTTATCGTAAATTCTAATAAGTTTTTATGTCCTTTTCGATAGATTTCCACATCAACTTTAGAACCTCTTTTTCCACGCAAATTATCAATAACAAATTGGTTATCGATATCTTCTCCAAAAGCATCCTCTCCCTCAATGCGAATAATTTTATCTCCGGGTAATATGCCTAATTTATCCGAAGGACCACCTGGAATGGCAGCAATAACAAGAATAGTATCTTTATAAATTTGGAATTGAATCCCAACGCCTTCAAAATTCCCTTCTAAGGGTTCGTTTGCTTTTTCCACTTCTTTTTTCGACATATAAACAGAGTGGGGATCAAGTTCTTTAAGCATCGCCACAATGGCTTTTTCAACTAATTCTTCTCCATTAACGGTATCCACATAAGCTATTTGTATTATTTCCAAAGCAGATACAATTTTCTTATCTGTATTGACATCACTTTGTGCTAAAGTTAAATTGCTTAAAAGCAAAGAAATAAATACAATAAGCAGGATATTCTTCATGATTTTCTTCATATTTCTGTATTTTTACACGATAAAATTACACATTTATTTAACAATAACGGACTTCTATTGTTGAATATTTTAAAGAATAGATATTGAGAAAAGAATGGATTAAAATAGTAAAAGCCTTTTTCTTCGCCTTTGTCATAATCAGTATTCCCTGGATAATAAAGACTTATGAATACAGTTTTGACAAACAATGGTATTTTTTAGGCATTTTCCCTCGTGATTTGAAAGGATTACATGGGATAATTACCGCTGTTTTTGTACATGGAGATTTTCACCATTTATGGTCAAATACAGTTCCCTTTTTTATATTAAGTGCTGCACTCTTTTATTTTTATGATAAAAAATCCATTATTATTTATGCCTTATTATGGATAACTACAGGAATGCTTGTATGGTTTTTTGCAGAAGCTTCATGGCATATTGGAGCTAGTGGAATGGTGTATGCCTTGGCAGCCTTTCATATTAGTAGCGGAATTATTAAAAATCTTGCCCAACAACGCGCCTTTGCTTTGGTGGTTCTTTTTCTTTGGGGAGGAATTATTTGGGGCGTTTTCCCTGATTTCTTTCCAGAAAGGAACATTAGTTGGGAAAGTCATCTCTACGGTATTCTAAGCGGTATTCTTTATGCTTTCTATTTCAGAAAAAGCGGTCCACAAAGAATTCGCTACGATTTTGAAGAAGAAGAAGAAGAAGAAGAAGAAGATAATGATGATGAGCTTGAAACAAATAAAGATATTGACGATAAAGAAAATGGGGAGAATAAAATCAAGATTATTTATCACAATAAATAAGAAAACAATGGTAAAAAAATATTGATTTTATGCAACAATAAAATCTATCAATTCCCGATACAAAGCCTGTGTCGGTAACCCCATTACATTAAAATAGGAGCCCTCAATATGCTTTATTCCGACATATCCAATCCATTCCTGAATCCCATAAGCACCAGCTTTATCATAGGGTTTGTAATTATCAACATAATATTCTATTTCTTCTTGGCTTAGCT
>CAZJZP010000094.1:2861-8991 GCA_964550505.1 uncultured Prolixibacteraceae bacterium
GGATAATTTTCTTCCACATCTACGCTTTGAACTTCAAAATCAACTCCCAGACCTTTTAAGAGATAGTGCCTTCGTGGTGAAGCAGAAGCAAGCACAATCCGATATTTATTTATTTGTTCAAGAAAATACATGATTAAAAATAAATTAACTGAATACTAAAGACCCCAAAAACCAAGAGTAATTTCAAGTATTCGGAGATATATTGATAGTCTTTTTTGTCAGCAGCTTTCCATATTTTAACAATAGCATAAATTGTCAAGGGCTGCATTAAAACCATAAAATACCAAAAAGCATATGTCTTATCAGCAACTTGAAGAATATGTTGAAAATATCCCATAATGAACATCGTAAATAGTGCAAAAACTATCGCGACAATTTTAGCGGCTTTTTCACCCCAAACAATAACAATGGTTTTACAATCTACTCCCTTATCTCCTTCTTTATCTTGAATATCTTTTATTACTTCACGCAAAAAGCTTATAGAAAAAGCCAAAGCAGCATAAATATGAAGATAGAGTAATAAATGTTTATGATTGAATATCAGTATTTGACCCTGACTTTGCAAAGCGAAAAAATCAAAAAGCCATACTAAATAAACCGTTAATGCTACTAAAAGAGAAGCAACAAAATTTCCCAGTATTAATTTTCTTTTATAACGTAAAGAATAGTAATACAATGCAAAGGCTATCATCACATAAATAAAAGCGAGTTTGATATTTCCAACTTTATAACTCACATAAAAAGCTAAAAGAACACCAAACACACTCAAAACAGCGTGCATTTGCTTAGCGAAACTTTGGGTGATTTTTTTGCCGACAATTTGCTTGTCCTTTTTATTGATTTTGTCAATTTCTACATCAAAAACATCATTAATAATATAGCCTGCTGCTGTAATAAACACTAAAGACAAAACCAAAACTGCAAAATCAAAATGCGAAATTGCCAAAGCATAGCCTTCTCGTGAAAAAAAATCAGCTATAATATAATAATGTACAAAATACTGAAGCAGAATAAGTATTAACAAATTCGGCCATCTAATTAGTTTTAATAATGCTTTTCCCATATTTTTTTCCTTTTACCAATGATAACAATCTGCATTCATCCATGTTCCTTGTACCTTCATCACTTGCTCAACGACATCACGAACACAAGCGTCACCTCCTTTTCTATCTGAAATATAATGCGAAATTTCTTTGATTTCCGGAACGGCATCTATTGGACAACAAGCTAAACCGACTTCTTGCATCACCAAAAAATCGGGTAAATCATCTCCCATATACAAAACTTCTTCTTTGTCAATATTATGTTCCTTTACTAATTTATCGAAACATTCTTTTTTGTCGGGAACTTGCAAATGGATATAATCAAGATTTAATTTTTCCAAACGCAATTTCATGGAAGAAGAATATCCTCCGGAAATAACGCCAATTTTATAGTTCTTTTTTTTAGCATATTGCAGAATATAACCATCTTTGGCATGGACGGATCGTAATTGTTCTCCGCTATCACTAAGCAACACTTTTCCGTCCGACAAAACTCCGTCATAATCAAAGATAAAGGTGCTAATTTTATGCAGTTTTTCCTTATAATTTCTCATTTTTCATTTTTTGTATAGAGGTACTTAAAAGCATATATATTTGTTTAAAATTATCATCTTCCAAAGCATTAATATGCGCTTCCAACACTTTGGTGTCATTACGAAAAGCTGGTCCTGTTTGTGCTTCAGCAGCAGGTAGTCTGCGGATTTTATCAACTGTTTCCTTAATCAAAGGCAATAATAAGGAAAATTCAATTCCCTCTTTTTCACAAATATGCTGTGTGATATGAAAAAGATGATTGACAAAATTACAGCTAAAAACAGCTGCTAAATGATAGTATTTTCTTCGGTCAGAATCTAATTCAAGGACTGTATTAGATATTTGCTGGGAGATTTTTTTAATTAGTGCTGAAATTTCTGCTGTTTTGCCTTCATACAAAATCGGCACTGTTGAAAAATCTGTTTCTTTTGTTTTAGAAAAACTTTGCAAGGGATAAATTACACCATAATTGCTAGCATATTTTGCTAATGCTTCCATTGGCAATGTCCCGGAAGTATGCAGAAGAATGGCTTTCTCAAAATAGCAATCTTGCAGTATTTCATCTAAGGCATTATCAGGTACAGAAACAATAATAAAAGAAGTCTTATCTTCTATTTCCTTTGGACTACGGAGGTGTTTTGCTTTGGTTTTTTCGGCTAAAAGAATAGCATTTTCTTCTTTTCTCGACCAGACAGAATTAATATCAAAAGCTTTTGCATCAAAAGCTTCAGCCATGTGCGTGGCGACATTACCGGCTCCTATAAAATGGATTGTTTTCATTCAGCGACGAAGATACAAAACTCTTTGAAATATTTAAGAATTGATAATGGTACAAATAAAAAAAAGCCACAAAAAGTGGCTTTTTAATCTGAAAAACTAAAATATCATTAATATTAGTAGCTTTCTCTTCCTGTATAATGCGTATGCAATAATTCGTGTGATTTATGTCCACAAGGTTGTCCAAGGAAATCAGCATAAATTTGTTTAATTTCCGGATTTTCATGTGACTTACGAATAGGCATATTCATATCTTCCTCATAAATAGCTTCCATACGTTTCTGACGAATTTCTGCATTGGTAGGAATAGGTTGTCCTCCACCTCCAAGGCATCCACCGGGACAAGCCATAATTTCAATAAAATGATATTCCTTCTCTCCATTTTTCACTGCAGTCAACAATTTATTAGCATTTGTTAAACCGTGAGCAATCGCTACTTTTAGTTCAGCACCTTCTAAGAAACTCCAATCAGGAACACAACCTTCAATTTTCACGCTGGCTTCTTTTACACCTTCCATACCACGAACCGGCATGATATTAAGGTTTTCAAATGGAACTTCACGTCCAGTAACTAATTCATAAGCAGTACGCAAAGCAGCTTCCATCACACCACCAGTTGCACCGAAAATAACAGCAGCACCGGTAGAATCTCCCATAATACTATCGTATTTCTCTTCAGTAAGTGTTTCAAAATCTAAACCTGCTTGTTTTACCATAACTGCTAATTCACGAGTAGTTAAAACATAATCAACATCTTGATAACCGCTATCACGCATTTCAGGTCTGTTTGCTTCGTATTTCTTAGCAGTACAAGGCATTATAGAAACAGAAACAATCTTTTTAGGATCTAGGTTTCTTTTTTCAGCATAATAGGTTTTTGCTAAGGCACCAAACATTTGCTGTGGCGATTTACATGTTGATACATTTGGAAGATACTCCGGAAATTTATGCTCGATAAATTTAATCCAACCAGGAGAACAAGAAGTTGTCATTGGTAATGGAGAACTATTATCACCATCTACCAAATTTTTCTTAAGTCTCATTAGTAATTCTGTTCCTTCTTCCATAATAGTTAAATCGGCAGAAAAATCTGTATCTAATACAGAATCAAAACCGATTTGTTTCAATGCAGCCACCATTTTACCAGTAACTCTGTTACCTGGATTTAATCCTAAATCTTCACCTAGTCCAACTCTTACAGCAGGTGCAGTTTGAACTACAACGTGAATATTTTCATCATAAATTGCATCCCAAACATAATCAACATGTGTTTTTTCCACTAAAGCACCAGTGGGGCAACGGTTAATACACTGTCCACAATTGGTACAAACGACGTTAGCCATATCTTTATCATGGAAAGTCGATATTTTTTGTTCAAAACCTTTGTGTGCAACTCCTATTGCTGATACGTGCTGAAGTTGTGTACATGTTCTCACACAACGTTGGCAACGGATACATTTACTATCATCTTTAATAATAGATGGTGATGAAGAATCAATGCGATATTCTTGATCCGCAACTAAATCTTCATATACGTGATCACCTGTTCTATACTTGAAAGATAAATCTTGAAGTTCACAATTTCCGTTTTTGTAACATTTAGTACAATCAGATTTGTGTTCTGAAAGCAATAATTCTATAATGTTTTTGCGTGCTTGACGCACTTTCATTGAATTTGTTTCGATTTCCATTCCTTCAAAAACAGGAACAGCACAAGCTGCTTGTAATAAGCGGTTGCCCTTTTGTTCAACCACACAAACGCGACAATTACCTGCAACACATAAGTCAGAGTGATGACATAAGGTGGGAATATGAATATTTAATTTATTCGCAGCATCTAATATTGTAGATCCTTCTTCCACTTGAACAGGTATGTTATTAATTTTAAGGTTAATCATATTAGCCATTTTTTTTCTCCTTTTAATTAAAAATCATTAGTAAATGATCTCTTCTTTATAATTTTCTACGATTGCTCTGAAAGCATTACCTACAGATTGTCCTAAACCGCATTTAGAAGCGATTTTCATAGTGTCGGACAATTTTAGTAATTCCTCTAAATATTCAGGATCTCTGCTTCCTTTTTTCACTGCTTTAATTCCTTTAAGCAGTTGTTGACAACCAACACGACAAGGTGAACATTGTCCACAAGACTCTTCAGCAAAGAAATCTAAATAATTATGTAAAACATTATACATGGATCTAGAGCTATTGAAAAGCATCATAGAACCACCTGTAGGGATACCTTCATATCCAATAATGGTATCAGCAAATTCTCTGCGTGGAACACAAAATCCTGCTGCACCACCAACTTGAACTGCTTTAGTATCACCATCACCAAATTCATCAACAAAATCCTGAACAGTCATACCCATTTCAAGTTCATATACTCCTGGATTAGGAGTATCTCCAGAAACAGAAAACAACTTGGAACCTCTTGAATCTTGAGTTCCCAATTTTTGGTATTCTGCAACACCCATTCTGCTAATAATCATTACATTAACAAATGTTTCTACATTATTAACAACTGTAGGTTTGCCTAAATATCCATTTACAGCTGGGAATGGAGGCTTATTTCTAGGTTCTCCACGTTTTCCTTCCATTGATTCAATAAGAGAAGTTTCTTCGCCACAAACATAAGCTCCACTTCCTAATTTGATTTCAATGCTAAAGTCCTTACCAATTTCTTTCATTTTTGAATGAAATAAATCCAATTCTTTGTTTAGTTCAGGAAGCATAAATTTATATTCCCCTCTTAAATAAACAAATCCTTGTGTTGAGCCAATACAATGACCACAAACAGCCATACCTGCAAAAACTCTACGAGGAACTTTCATTAATATTTCTCTATCTTTAAATGTTCCTGGTTCGCCTTCATCAGCATTACAGATAACATATTTTGGGCTATCTTCTACCTGACGAGTAAATTTCCATTTAAGTCCTGTAGGGAAACCGGCACCACCACGACCTCTAAGGCCTGAGTCTAAGATATCCTGAAGTAAATCTTCCGGACTTCTTTCTAGTGTTTTTATTAATTCACTATATGGTTCTGACGGATATTGACTAAAAATCACATCAGCTTTAGTTAACTTCTTTTCTGCCATGTCTTTAAATTTTACTGTTTAACATTAATTTTGTTCCATGTATTGATTAAGAATATCCACTGTTTTCTTTGGGGTTAAATCAGTGTAAGGTTTTTCATTAATCAACATAGATGGCTCGTGATCACTCCATCCGATGTCGTTTGTCTCTAAAAGAGTAAACATCCCGTCGGGAGTTGTTTCACCAAGTTTAATACTGAGTGATTTTTCAATGGTACGCACAATCTGATGTTTGCCTTTCATTTCAGCAATAATCGATTTGCATACGCGAATTACATATTTCCCGCGTTTCTCTGTGTCAAGGAAACTGTAAAATGAAGCTGTACCATAAACATCTGCAGAAGAAAGATCTAATTCTTTTGCAATATTAACGATAGCTTCATCAGAAAGGTAGTTGTGCTTTTCCACAACGCCCTGCAAGATGGGCATAAGACTTTCTCTCTTACGTCCATGCTTGTTACATAATTCAGTAACTAAATTTCCAATTTCGTACATTTCTATGCTCCTTTTAAGTTTGTAATAGTTGTTTATTATAGATTTAATACATTTTTAAATAAATGCTATTTATTAAATAATGCTTCAAAAGTAGAATATTTTTTTATATACCCAAGTCAATCTATTAGGTTTTTACTTAATTTAAATGTAGTCTAAATAAAGTGTAAATCAACTTATTAAAAG